>NZ_JBSKHP010000009.1:0-26203 GCF_057128625.1 Pseudomonas imperatae
AGGGTGCCGCCGCCCTTGACCCAGTCGGTGGCCTGCTCCACCTGGGCGACGATGGCGCGGTTGCTGCACACCTGGCGTACGATCAGCAGCGCCTGCAGCAGGGCCACGCCGTTGCTGAGCAAGGTGCCGAGGGTGCGCGCCAGGCGCGCGGCCTCGATGCGTTGCAGCAGCGGGCCGATGACTTTGATCTTCAGCAGGCGCAGGTCGTTGCGTTGACGGCGAGCCGGGTCGCGCAAGGCGATGGCGCTGCCCCAGATGACCACGATGATCGCGGCCAGCACCACCAAGCCCCAGGCACTCAAGAACTCGCCCATGGCCAGGATGACCTGGGTAATCAGCGGAATCGGCACGCCCAGGTCACGGAAGATCGGCACGAACTGCGGCACCACGTAGGCCAGCAGCAAGGCCAGCGAACCGAGCACACCCACCACCAGAAACGCCGGGTAGATCAGTGCGTTGATGACCTCGCCGCGCAGGGTCTGGCTGCGTTCCAGGTAGTCGCTGAGCTGCCGTAAAGTATTTTCGAGGGCACCACCGGCCTCGCCAGCGCGGACCATGCTGATGTACAGCGTGGAGAACTGCCCACCCTCTTCTTCCAAGGCCTGGGAAAGCGGCTTGCCGGCCTTGACCTGTTCGCGGATGCGTTCGATCAGGGCGCGGGCCTTGGCTTCCTGGGTCTGCTTGAGCAGGATGCCCAGCGAACGTTCCAGCGGCTGGCCGGCGCCCAGCAGGGTCGCCAGTTGTTGGGTGAAGCTGACCAGGGCCGCGCCGTTCAACGCGCCGCGGTTCAGCGCCCGGCGCAGGCCCGGCCCGCCCAGTGCTTCCACCTGCAGAATCAGCAGGCCACGTTTCTGCAGCAGCGCCACGGCGGCCTGCTGGTCGCTGGCCTCGACGCTGCCCTGCTGGCTGGCACCCTCGGCGTCGAGCGCGCGGTATTTGAAATAGGCCATGGGTTATTCGCCGCGCGTCACGCGCAGCACCTCCTCTAGCGAGGTGATGCCGGCCACCGCCTGGCGCAGGCCCTCTTCGTACAGGGTGCGCAGGCCGCCACGGCGGGCCGCCTGCTCCAACGTCGAAGCATCGGCCTGGCGCATCAGCAGGCTGCGCAGCTCTTCGTTCATCACCAGCAGTTCGGTGATGGCGCTGCGGCCGAAATAGCCGCTGCCGGTGGCGGACGCCGCAGGCTGGTAGAGGATGATCGGGCGCTGCTCGGTGAAACGGTCGAGGCCGTGTTCGGCGATCAGTTCCGGCGGCGCTTCAAAGGGAATGCGCGTGGCCGGGTCGAGGCGCCGCACCAGGCGCTGGGCGAGAATGCCCTTCACCGTCGAGGCGATCAGGTAACTCTCCACGCCCATGTCCAGCAGCCGGGTGATACTGGCCGCGGCGCTGTTGGTGTGCAGGGTCGATAGCACCAGGTGGCCGGTGAGCGAGGACTGGATGGCAATGCGGCAGGTTTCCAGGTCGCGCATCTCGCCGATCATGATCACGTCCGGGTCCTGGCGCACGATGGAGCGCAGCGCGCCGGCGAAGTCCAGGCCGATGGCCGGCTTGACCTGGATCTGGTTGATGCCTTCCAGCTGGTACTCCACCGGGTCTTCGACGGTGATGATCTTGCGCTCGGCGGTATTGAGCCGCGACAGCGCGGTGTACAGGGTGGTGGTCTTGCCCGAGCCCGTGGGCCCGGTCACCAGCAAAATGCCGTGGGGGTTTTCCAGCACGTCGAGGAAGCCTTCCAGGCGCTCGCCATCGAAGCCCAGGCTCTGGAAATCGAAGCTCACTGTCTGGCGGTCGAGCAGGCGCATCACCACCGATTCGCCGAAGCTGGTGGGCACGGTGGACACCCGCAGGTCCAGCTCCTTGCCCTGGATGCGCAGCATGATGCGGCCATCCTGGGGTAGGCGCCGCTCGGCAATGTCCAGGCGCGCCATGATCTTCACCCGGCTGATCACCGCTGCCGACGAACTGGCCGGCGGCGCCTCGGCCTCGTGCAGCACGCCGTCGATGCGGTAGCGCACCTTGAGCTGGCTTTCGAACGGCTCGATATGAATGTCGGAGGCGCGCTGTTCCACCGCGCGCTGCAGGATCAGGTTGACCAGGCGGATCACCGGCGCCTCGGACGCCAGGTCCTTGAGGTGCTCGATGTCTTCCAGCGCGCCACTGTCTTCGTCCAGGGTCTCGATCAGGCTGCCCATGGCCGAACGCCCTTGCCCGTAATACCGCTCGATCAGGCTGTCGACCTCGTTGCCCGGGCCGATGGCCAGGCGCACCGGCGCGTCGCAGGCGTGGGCCACGGCTTCGAAGGGGTACGGGTCGCCGGGGTTGGCGGTCAGCAGGTGCACGCCCGCCTCGTCCCAGGCCACCGGCACCACGCGGTAGTGGCGCAGGAAACGTTCGGTCAGTGGCGGCACGCGGTCCAGCGATGCCGGCGCCTGTTCGGCCAGCAGCAGCGGCACGTCCATCAGCGCCGACCAGGCGCGCGCCAGTTCCAGTTCCGAGACCAGGCCCAGGCGCGTCAGCAGCGCCGGCAGTTCGCTGTCGTCGTCTTCGGCGGCCAGGCGCCGGGCACGGTCGAGGTCCACCGGCTTGAGGCCGGAATGGCGCATCAGCCATTGGCAGACCAGGGCGTCGTCGGGGGCAGTGAGGGGAGTATCGGGCACGGTGCGCTACTACATGAACCGGGGAAAGGGCATCAGGCGATGCCCCTTCCGGGGTGAAGCCTGAGAAGGATCAGTTGGCGGTTTTCTTCGCCGTGGTGCTCAGCGGGCGGCCGCCCTTTTTCGATTCGTTCTTGTGCTTCTGGGTGGCCTTGGCGTCGTGGCTCTGGGTCATGACGGTGGAGTCGCTGGCGCCCGAGGCGGTGTCGGTGGCATCAGCGGCAAAGGTGGCGCCGGCGAACGACAGGCTCAGGGCGGCACAGGCGGCCGCGAAAGACAGTTTCATCACAAGTAACTCCATCAACGGGAAAGTTTGAAAGTTCAAATTGCCATCACTTTAAAGATGCCTGCGACAATAGCGCACAGCGGATGACAATTTAACTTGCGAACCCGGCACAGGGGCCAAAATTCGCTAAACCCATCGACCAGTAGGTTTTGCAAAGGTTCACACATCCGGACACAAATTCGCAAAAACACGCGAAAAAAACCTTTCGATTGACAAGTTCAGGCAACAATTGTCTTAATTTGGCCGCTTATCGCCGCCCCATCCTGGTACAAACGATAGCGTAATAATGGCACCTCCTATATAGACAGAACAAACTTTCACGATAATTAAACGTGATTGAAACATGGCCATCAGTTAGCCGTTACTGCAACTAAGCAGTTTCGGCCACGGCCAACTTTTGTCTGGAGAAAAGTACGCGGCAGCCTGCCGTGTACCGCCGCAAATGGACCACCATTGGCTGTTGGAGTAACACATGAACACACGTAGACACCTGGGTGCGCAGTCGGCGCTCGCCCTGCTGGCCCTGGCCATTTCGCAAGTGCATGCGGCCGACTCGGTTCAGCAACAACAGGCCCGGCAGCAGGCCCTGGAAGCCAAGGCCGACAAGGCGGCCCAACAGACCCTGGCGAAGATGACCCAGGAAGAGAAACTCAACTACCTGGCCGGCACCGGCGGCTGGGACCTCAAGCCCCTGACCCAGTACGGCGTGCCGGAAATCTACGGCGCCGACGGCGGCGCCGGCGTGCGCTATACCAGCAACGGCAACGACCAAGGCGTGGTCTACCCCGCCGGCCCCAACATCGCCGCCACCTGGAACCCGCGCCGGGCCATGGACTACGGCCGCGCCCTGGGCTATGACACCGCCAGCGGTGGCTACCAGTACGTCACCGGCCCGGGCATGAACCTGTACCGCACCCCGTACGGTGGCCGCGCGTTCGAATACCTGTCCGGCGAAGACCCGTTCCTGGGCGCCAGCCTGGGCCCGGCGTTGATCAACGGCATCCAGTCCCGTGGCGTGTGGGCCGAGGCCAAGCACTTCGCCGCCAACGACCAGGAAACCAACCGCTTCACCCTCAACGAGACCATCCCCGAGCGCGTGCTGCGCGAGATGACCCTGCCTACCTTCGAATCGGCGTCGAAGAACGGCAACGTGGCGATGATGATGTGCTCGTTCCAGAAGGTGAACGGTGACTACGCCTGCGAAAGCAAGCACATGATCGCCCAGATCCTGAAGAAGGAATGGGGCTACAAGGGCTTCGTGCAGAGCGACTACAACGCCATCATCACCGGGCTCACGGCCGCCAACGCCGGCACCGACCTGGACATGATGGGCTACCAGATGAACGCCACTGCCCTGACCCCATACGTGGAAAGCGGCGCGCTGAGCATGACCACCGTCGACGAAAAAGTGCGCCGCATGCTGCGCCAGGTATACCTGTTCCAGTTCGACAGCAAAACCCCGTCCACCGCCCACGACATGAACAGCGCCGCCAGCAACAAGACCGCGCTGAACGTCGCCCGCGAAGGCATCGTGCTGCTGAAGAACAAGGGCGGCCTGCTGCCGCTGGACGCCAAGAAGGTGAAGAAGATCGCCGTGGTCGGCGACCTGGCCAAGTACGCCCCGCCTACCGGTTTCGGCAGCGCCAACGTCGAGGCCACCCAGTACATCAGCGAGCTGTCGGGCATCGCCCAGACCGCGCCGAACGCCAAGGTCGAGTTCCTCGACGGCCTGTCCCTGGACCCGACCGCCTCGGTCTGGACCCACACCGACAGCAGCACCGGCAAGAGCTCCGCGGGCCTGACCGCCGAGTTCTTCACCAACGCCACCTGGTCGGGCACCGCGGCCGCCACCCGCACCGACACCCACGTGAACATGGACTGGTCCAGCGACACCGACCTGCCCACCAATGGTGACACCGCCAACACCTCCGTGCGCTGGACCGGCCAGGTCACGCCCACCACCAGCGGCGACCAGGTGTTCAAGGTGCGTGCCGACGGCGCCGTGCGCCTGTGGGTCAACGGCCAGGAGATCATCAACAACGGCGACGGCACGCACCTGCCCGACAACAGCATCCCGCCGACCATTCCGGTGTCGGGCAAGATCAAGCTGGAAGCCGGCAAGGCGTATGACGTGAAGCTCGAGTACTCGCGCCGCGACGGCTACCTGTCGACCATGGGCGGCATGGTCGGCGTGCAGATGGCCTGGGCCTCGCTGGCGGCGCCGCAGGACCTGTCCAAGTACGACGCGGTGGTGGTCGCCGTGGGCAACAGCAACGAATACGAAGGCGAAGGGTTCGACCACAGCTTCGATTTGCCCGAGTACCAGAACGAGCTGATCAACAGCATCGCCAAGGTCAACCCCAACACCGTGGTGGCCATGCACGGCGGCACCGCGCTGAAGATGGCTGACTGGGTGGACAACGTCGGCGCGGCGCTGCACGCCTTCTACCCTGGCCAGAACGGCGGCCAGGCGCTGGGCGAGATTCTGTTCGGCAAGGTCAACCCGTCGGCCAAGCTGCCGATCAGCATCGAGCGCAGCATCCAGGACAACCCGCTGTACGCGGACTTCCCGAACTACGACAACAACGGCTCGTTGACCGAGATCAGCTACAAGGACGACCTGTTCCTGGGCTACCGCGGCTACGACAAGAAGCACACGCAGCCGCTGTTCCCGTTCGGCTTCGGCCTGTCGTACACCACCTTCGGCTACAGCAACATCAAGGTCACCCCGGGGACCGCGGTGGGCAATGTGCCGATCAAGGTGTCGTTCGACCTGACCAACACCGGCAAGCGCGCCGGCGCCGAAGTGGCCGAGCTGTACGTGGGCCAGCAGCACCCGCACGTGGACCGCGCGGTGAAGGAGTTGAAGGGGTACAAGAAGGTGTTCCTGCAGCCGGGTGAGCACAAGCGCGTGACCATCGAGCTGAACGATCGCTCGCTGGCCTACTTCGATGAGAAGAGCAAGCAGTGGGTGGTCGATGCCGACACCTTCGACTTGTCGCTGGGCGCCTCGTCCCAGGACATCCGCCTGCACGCCAAGCTGGTCAACCCGTTCCGCCAGGAGCTGTCGACCACCACCAGCAACCCGCTGCCACGTGCGGCGCTGAAGGCCACGCAAGTGACCGAGTCGACCGTCAACACCGGCGGCCTGTACGACCAGGCCAGCAGTGACGACAGCGACACCAGCGACAGCGGTGACTACGGCACCACGTCGACCACCACCCAGGGGTCGGCGAGCGGTAACTGACGCTCCCCCACCCGCCTCTGACGCGGCCTGCGGCCGCTGCTACGAAGATCAGCGTTACGCCCTTCCGTAGCAGCGGCCGCAGGCCGCGTCAGGCCATGGTCACTCCTTCCAACCACCCCCCAAGGCTTTGTACAGGTTCACCTCGGCCGTCAATTGCGACAACCGATCGGTGATCGCCGACTGCTGGGCGCTGAACAGCGAGCGCTGGGCGTCGAGGAAGGTCAGGTTGCTGTCGATGCCGGTGCGGTAGCGGCGCTCGGCCAGGCGGTAGTAGTCCTGGTTGGCTTGCACCAGGTCCTTCTGCGCCTGCAACTGCTGCTTGTAGGTCTGGCGCGCGGCCAGGCCGTCGGCAACTTCCTGGAAGCCGGTCTGAATGGCTTTCTCGTAGCTGGCCACGTCCACGTCCTTCTCGATCTTCGCGTAGTCCAGGCTGGCCTTCAGGCTGCCGGCGTTGAAGATCGGAATGTTGATGCTCGGCGCGAACGTCCACGTACCCTGCCCGCCCTTGAACAGATGGCCCATGTCGGCGCTCTCCGAACCGGCACTGGCCGTGAGGGTGATGCTGGGGAAGAACGCTGCGCGCGCCGCGCCGATGTTGGCGTTGGCGGCCTTGAGGGTGTGTTCGGCCTCAAGGATATCCGGGCGCCGCTGCAACAGGTCGGACGGCAGGCCCGCCGGCACTTCGGCCACCAGGTCGTTGGCCAGCGGTTGCGCCGCCGGCAGGTTGTCCGGCAGGTGCGTGCCCAGCAGCAACACCAGGTTGTCCATGTCCTGGGCCACGGCGCGCTGGTACTTGGCCAGGCTGACCTTGGCGGTTTCCACCGAAATGCGCGCGGTGCTGACGTCCAACGCGGTGGAGATACCCACCTCGCCGCTGTGGGCGGTGAGCTTGTAGCTCTGCTCGTACGTGGCCAGGGTGTCCTGGGTCAGCTTCAGCAATTCCTTGTCCGACTCCAGGGTGAACCAGGCATTGGCGACGCTGGCCACCAGGCTGATCTGCGTGGAACGGCGACCTTCATCGCTGGCCAGGTAGGTTTCCAGGGCCTCCTTGCTGAGGCTGCGCACGCGGCCCCACAGGTCCAGTTCATAGGCGCTGACGCCGAGGGTGGCGGTGTATTCGCCGCCCACGGTGGTCTTGCCGGTGGTGCTCAGGTCAGCCGGGGTGCGCGTGCGCTCGGCGGTGCCGCCGGCGGTCACCGCCGGGAACAGGTCAGCCCGCTGGATGCGGTACTGGGCACGGTAGGCCTCGACGTTCAGGGCGGCCACGCGCAGGTCGCGGTTGTTGTCCAGGGCGGTGTGGATCACCGCCTGCAGCGCAGGGTCACGGAACACCTGTTTCCAACCCTGCTCGGCGGCGGCCTGGGCGGCCGCCTCCTGCGCCGGGGCGTAGGCCGCCCCTTGGGGGAATTGCGCGGCCACCGGGGCGGCCGGGCGGTCGTAGTGCGGGATCAGCGAGCAGCCGCCGAGCATGAACGCCGCCAGGGCCAGGCACGTCAGGGGACGGATCATTGTGCGGTCTCCTCTTCAATGGCAGGTGCGGCCTCGTCCTTGGCCTTGCGCTTGTCGCCAAACAGCGACGAGATGGTGACGAAGAACAACGGCACCCAGAACACGGCCAGGGTGGTGGCGGTGAGCATGCCGCCGATCACGCCGGTACCGATGGCGTGCTGGCTGCCGGCGCCCGCGCCGTGGGAAATGGCCAGGGGTACCACGCCGAGGATGAACGCCAGCGAGGTCATGATGATGGGCCGCAGACGGATCCGGCAGGCCTCGATGGCCGCCTCGGTGTAGCTGCGGCCCTGCTCGTGCAGTTCCTTGGCGAACTCGACGATAAGGATGGCGTTCTTCGCCGCCAGGCCGATGGTGGTCAACAGCCCCACCTGGAAGTACACGTCGTTGGACAGCCCGCGCAGGGTGGTGGCCAGCAGCGCACCGATGATCCCCAGGGGCACCACCAGCATCACCGCAATCGGGATCGACCAGCTTTCATACAGCGCCGCCAGGCACAGGAACACCATCAGCATCGAAATGGCGTACAGGGCCGGCGCCTGGGAGCCGGACAGCTTCTCTTCGTACGACAGGCCGGTCCAGGAGTAGCCGATGCCGCTTGGCAGGGTGGCGGCAATGCGCGCCACTTCGGCCATGGCCTCACCGGTACTGTGGCCCGGGGCCGGGGCACCGAGGATTTCCACCGCCGACACGCCGTTGAAGCGCGACAGCTTCGGCGAGCCATACACCCACTTGCCGCTGGCGAAGGCCGAGAACGGCACCATGGTGCCGGCGCTGTTGCGCACGTACCACTTGTTCAGGTCTTCAGGGTTCATGCGCGAGTCGGCCTTGCCCTGGATGTACACCTTCTTCACCCGGCCACGGTCGATGAAGTCGTTGACGTAGCTGCCACCGAAGGCATACGACAGGGTGTCGTTGACGTCGGCGACAGTGACGCCCAGCGCCTCGGTGCGCTCATCGTCCAGCACCAGCTGGTACTGCGGCTCGTCGTCCAGGCCGTTCGGGCGCACCTGGGACAGGATCGGGCTCTTGGCGGCGGCGGCGAGGAACTTGTTGCGCGCCTCCATCAGCTTGGCGTGGCCGACGCCGGAACGGTCCTGCAGGTACACGTCGAAGCCGGTGGCATTGCCCAGCTCCATCACCGCAGGCGGTGCGAAGGCGAACACCATGGCGTCGCGGAAGCTGGCGAAGTGTTTCTGCGCACGGGCGGCCAGGGCGCTGACGCTGTTGGAGGCGTCGCGCTGGTCCCACGGCTTGAGCATGACGAAGCCCATGCCCGAGTTCTGGCTGCGGCCGGCGAAGTTGAAGCCGGTCACGGTGAATACCGAGCTGACAGCGCCCGATTCATCCTTGAGCATGTAGTCGCGCATGCGGTCGATGACCTGCTGCGTACGCTGGGCCGGGGTGCCCGGTGGCGTGGTGACCTGGGAGAACAGCACGCCCTGGTCTTCCTCGGGCAGGAACGAGGACGGAATGCGCGTGAACAGGAAAATCATGCCGCCGACGATCAGCGCGTAGGCCAGCAGGTACGGCACCTTGTGGCGCAGGATGCTGATCACGCCCTGCTCGTAACGGTGCACGCCACGGTCGAAGGTGCGGTTGAACCAGCCGAAGAAACCGGTGGTCTTGCCGTGGCTGCCCTTGGCAATCGGCTTGAGGATGGTGGAACACAGGGCCGGGGTGAAGATCAGCGCCACCAGCACCGACAGGGCCATGGCCGAGACGATGGTGATGGAGAACTGGCGGTAGATCACGCCGGTGGAACCGCCGAAGAAGGCCATGGGCAGCAACACGGCCGACAGCACCATGGCGATCCCCACCAGGGCGCCCTGGATCTGGCCCATGGATTTTTTCGTGGCTTCTTTCGGTGACAGGCCCTCCTCGGCCATCACCCTTTCGACGTTTTCCACCACCACGATGGCGTCGTCCACCAATAGCCCGATCGCCAGCACCATGCCGAACATGGTCAGGGTGTTGATGCTGAAACCGGCGGCGGCAAGGATGCCGAAGGTGCCCAGCAGTACCACGGGCACGGCCATGGTGGTGATCAGGGTGGCGCGGATGTTCTGCAGGAACAGCAGCATCACCAGGAACACCAGGATGATGGCTTCCACCAGGGTCTCGACCACGCCGTGGATGGAGCCGGTGATCACCGGGGTGGTGTCATACGGGTACACCACCTTCACGCCTTGCGGGAAGAACGGTTGCAGCTGGTTGACGGTTTCGCGGATGGCCTTGGCGGTGTCCAGGGCGTTGGCGCCGGTGGCCAGCTTGATGGCCATGCCTGAGGCGGGCTTGCCGTTGTACTCGGAGCTGATGCTGTAGCTTTCGCCACCCAGGCCCACGTCGGCGACGTCGCCGATGCGCACTTGCGAGCCGTCGGTGTTGACCTTGAGGAGGATTTTCTTGAACTGCTCGGCGGTCTGCAGGCGGGTCTTGCCGATGATGGTGGCGTTGAGTTCCTGGTGCGCCACCGACGGCAGGCCGCCCAGTTGCCCCGAGGACACCTGCACGTTCTGGTTGGTGATGGCGGTGGAGACGTCGGCCGGGGTCAGCGCGTATTTGTTGAGCTTGGCCGGGTCGAGCCAGATGCGCATGGCGTACTGGGCACCGAACACCTGGAAGTCACCCACGCCGCTGGTGCGCGAGATCGGGTCCTGCATGTTGGAGACGATGTAGTTGGCCAGGTCATCCTTGGTCATGCTGCCATCGGTGGACACCAGGCCGATCACCATCAGGAAGTTCTTTACCCCCTTGGTCACGCGGATACCCTGGTTCTGCACTTCCTGGGGCAGCAACGGGGTGGCCAGGTTGAGCTTGTTCTGCACCTGCACCTGGGCCATGTCCGGGTTGGTGCCCTGGTTGAAGGTGGCCTCGATGGTCATCGAGCCGTCGGAGTTGCTGTCCGAGGAGATGTAGCGCAGGTTGTCGATGCCGTTGAGCTGCTGCTCGATCACCTGCACCACGGTGTCCTGCACGGTCTGCGCCGAGGCGCCCGGGTAGGTCACGGTGATGTCGATGGCCGGCGGCGCGATGCTGGGGTACTGGTTGACCGGCAGGTTGAGGATCGACAAGGCGCCGACCAGCATGATCACCAGGGCGATTACCCAGGCGAAGATGGGCCGGTCGATAAAGAATCTGGACATGGGTTACTCCCCTTTCGCCGCGACGCTGGCCTGGGCGTTCGCCGGGGCCTCGACGTTGCTGGCCGCGGTGACTTTCACCGTGTCACCCGGGTGCACGTACTGCAGGCCCTCGGTGATGATGCGGTCGCCATCGTGCAGGCCGTCCTGGATCAGCCAGTCGTTGCCGGCGGTGCGGTCCGCCTTCAGTTCACGCAGCTCGACCTTGTTGTCGGCGTTCACCACCAACGCGGTCGGCGTGCCCTTGAGGTCGTGGGTCACGCCCTGCTGTGGCGCCAGGATGGCGGTGGCAGCGACGCCGGCCTGCAGCTGCGCATGCACGAACATGCCCGGCAGCAGGGTGTGGTCGGGGTTGGCGAACTTGGCACGCAGGGTCACCGAACCGGTGCTTTCATCCACCGACACTTCGGAGAATTCCAGGGTGCCGTCCTGGTTGAAGCTGCTGCCGTCTTCCAGGGTCAGCTTGACCTTGGCGGCGTTGTCGCCGGCCTTCTGCAGTTGCCCGCTGGCCAGCTCCTTGCGCAGTTTCAGCAGGTTGGCCGAGGACTCGGTGACGTCGACGTAGATGGGGTCCAGCTGCTGGATGGTGGCCATGGCGTCGGTCTGCGCGCTGGTCACCAACGCACCTTCGGTGACGCTGGAGCGGCCGATGCGGCCATCGATCGGCGCCAGCACCTTGGTGTAGCGCATGTTGATCTGCGCGGTCATCAGCGCGGCTTCATCCTGCAGCTCGGTGGCCTTGGCGTTGTCGTATTCCTGGCGGCTGATGGCCTGCTCGGCGATCAGTTGCTGGTAGCGGTCGGCCAGGGACTTAGCCGAGGCCAGGCTGGCCTTGGCGCTGGCCAGGGTGGCCTCGTACACCGACGGGTCGATCTGGTACAGCTGCTCCCCGGCCTTGACGTCGCTGCCCTCCTTGAACAGTCGCTTGAGGATGACCCCATCAACCTGCGGGCGCACTTCGGCCACGCGGAACGCGGTGACGCGGCCGGGCACTTCGGTGGTCAGGGCGTAAGGCTGCGGGTGAAGGGTCACCACGCCGACCTGGGGCGTCTGCTGGGCGGGTGCGGCCGCCTCTTTGTTACAGCCGGCGAGCAGGCAGGCAAGGGCCGCCGCCGAGACCAGTGTGGTCACGCAAGGCTTGAGTTTCATGAAAGGTCCTCGTTGCGACTAGATAGATAGCTTGCTAACAAATATACTTACATCCATGAACGTATGTAAAGTACGAATCCGAATCAAAATCACTACAGAGCAGCGTTTTGTGTCGAAAAAACATAAAGATGCAGCGAACATGAGGAATTTTTAATGGTTCGCAAAACCCGGGAAGAAGCGCTCCTCACCCGTGCGCAGATCCTTGACGCTGCGGAATGCGTCTTCCATGAGAAAGGCCTGGCCACCACCTCGATGCTGGACATTGCCCAGCACGCGGGGCTGTCCCGCGGTGCCATCTACTGGCACTTCAAGGACAAGGCCGGCCTGGTGCAGGCCCTGCTGGATTCGCTGGACGAACCCATCGACCACCTGCTGGCTGCTTCGGCCGACACCCGCCGCGACAACCCCCTGGGTTGCCTGCGGACCCTGCTGGTGGCGCTGCTGCAGCGAGTGGCCAGCGACGCCCGGACCCAGCGGATATTTGAAATCCTATTGCACAAATGTGAACTGACTGTGGAGAGTTGCGATTTGCGTGCGCAGCGTTGCGCGCGCCAGCGCGAGGCGCAGCGCAAGCTGGAAGGGTTGCTTGAAGAGGCCAGGCTCAAGGGCCAACTGGCACCCGGCACGCCCCTGCCCCTGGCGGCCAGCAGCCTGATTGCCTGCGTGGAAGGCACCATCAGCCATTGGCTGCTCAACCCCGACAGCTACGCCTTGAAGGTGGAGGCGCCGCGGCTGGCCGATGCGATGTTGCGGCTGCTGGCACCTGCGACGTGATGTCAGGACGGTAAGCGGCGTCGTACCCAGTGCTACACGAAATTCTTGAACCCTGCGGGCTAGAGCGGTTCTCAGGGGTTGCCAGTATCACAAGGAGTGAGCGATGAACCTTCCGGCCTTTTTTCTCAATGCAGTGGTTTGCACGACGCCGGCCCACGACAATTGCATGCCTGCCCAGTTTCTGTGGATGGCGCCCAAGTTCCTCAATGACGAAGCCCGGGCGCAGAAGTGCGCGGCGCGGGCAGGCGAACTGAACAAGGCGCAGACCGACCCGACCATTTTTTACCGCTGCGACGTGCGGCGCGGCGCCTGAAGTTGTGGGAGCTGGCTTGCCAGCGAGTTTTTTTGGGCCCACCAAAAGCTCGCTGGCAAGCCAGCTCCCACAAAAAACTTCACACCGCCAACTGGGCCTCGATGGCCTGCAGCAAGCGCGGATCATCCGCCGCCACGTCCGGGGCAAAACGCCCGACCACCTCGCCCGTGCGGCTGACCAGGAACTTCTCGAAATTCCACTGCACCTCCGGCACCGGGTTCACCGGGATGCCCTTGCCGGTCAGGCGCTCGCGCCAGGGGCCCTCGCCGGTGGCAGCGGGAATGGCCTGGGTCAGCGCCTGGTACAGCGGGTGCTTGTCGTCGCCGGCCACCGAGATCTTCGAGAACAGCGGGAACTGCACGTCATAGGTCAGGCTGCAGAACGCCTTGATCTCTTCATCAGTGCCCGGCTCCTGGGCCTTGAAGTTGTTGGCGGGAAAGCCCAGCACTTCCAGGCCCTGGGCGCGGTGGGCTTCATAGAGCTTTTCCAGGCCTTCGTACTGCGGGGTCAGGCCGCACTTGGAGGCGACGTTGACCACCAGCAGCACCTTGCCGGCATAAGCCTTGAGGGTCTGTGGCTGGCCGTCGATGGTGGTGACGGGGATGGATTGAACGTTGTTCATGACAGGGCTCCTGCGACAGGTGGGCGGTGCATAGACTCTACCACTGCCACTGGCCATCATCCTGGTTGATAGCAACCATCAATAACGACATGTTCCCTGACCCGGGGATCAGGTTCACCATGATTGCACCTGATGAAGCCCTGGGAGTCACGCATCATGAAAGGTCAAAACGCTGCCCTGCTCGCCCTTGTCATCACCCTGGCCGGTTGCTCGGTCCCCGGCGCCCCGCGCTACAGTGACAACCCCGACGGCATGCTGCGACCGGCCACCCAGGTGTCCACCCTCACCCTCAAGCACTCGCAACGCGTGGCGGTGATCTTCAACGCCAACACCCAGGCCGACCTCGCCTACCTGGCAGCCTACAATGCCCAGGCCCGCAACGGCCTGGAACAGAACCAGCTGCAGGCGCCGATCCAGCAGGCCTATATCGACAGCTCCGACCCACGCCTGGCCATCGACACGGTGCGCAGTTCGCTGCAGCAACAGTTCGCCTCGGTGGCGTTCTACCCCAACCTGGATGCAGCCATGGCAGCCCGGCCGGAGGTGATCATGGTGCTGGACACCCGCAGCACCCTGGCCACCGAACGCAGCTCCGACGTGCAGGCCAGCGTGCGCGCGCAGTTCTATGACGCCAACCTCACCTACATCGGCGAGGCGCGCGGCATGGACGGCCGCAACATGACCCCGGTGTGGACCCACACCAAGCGTGCGCCGGAAATCGCCGACCAGGTGAACGCCCAGCGCCAGGTGCAGGTCAACGCGCTGCAACGCTTCGATGCCTCGCTGAAGGCGTTGGTGGCCAGCAACCCGTAGCCGCTGCCGGTCATCACCCCGGTCAATAGCGACCATTGACAATCACAGGTTCCCTGACCCGGCGATCAGGTTCACCATGGCTTCACATCCAAGCATTCCAGGAGTACATGCCATGAAAGGTCCCCTCGCCGCCCTGCTCGCCCTCGTCCTGGCCACCGGCACTGCCATGGCCGCCGACGAAGGCATGTTCAGGCCGGCGACGCAGGTGTCGAACGTGGCGTTGCAGCATTCGCAATCGGTGGGGGTGATTCTCAACGAAACCACCCAGGCCGCCCTGATGCACCACGACGTCGCTACCCGCAAGGCGTTGGAAGCGGTGCGGGGCTCGTTGCAGCAGCAGTTTGCCTCGGTGCAGTTCTACCCCAGCCTGGACCGGGTAATGATGGCCCGCCCACAGGTGATCGTGGTGCTCAAGACCGCGTCGCGCAGCGGCGGCCTGGTGCAGGCGCAGTTCTTCGACGCCAACCTGACCTATATCACTCAGCTGCACACCCCGGATGCCCAGTTCGACGCCTCGCTGAAGGCGCTGGTCGTCGCCAATCCGTAACGGCTAGGTCAGCAGCCCCGGGGCGTTGCCCTTGCGGTATTCGTCCGGGGTGGAGCCGGTCATGCGCCGGAACATGCTGATGAACGCCGAGGCGCTGCTGTAGCCCAGGTCCAGGCCGATGGCTTCCACGGTGTGGCCCTGTTCCAGTTGCGCCAGCGCCTCCACCACCTTGAGGCGCTGGCGCCATTCCGCGAACGACATCCCCAGGTCACGCTGGCAGCGCCGCACCAGCGTGCGCTCGGTGGTGTTCACCGTGCGCGCCAGTTCCGGCAGCGAGCGCGGGTCCGCCGGGTTGGCTTCCAGCGCCCGCAGCACCGGGCCCAGCAGCGCGTCGCTGGAACCGGGCAGGTAGCTGCCGGCATGGGGCGCGCGGGCCAGGCGGTCCACCAGCACCTGCAGCAGGCGCTCCTGCTCGGGGGTCTGCGGCAAGCCCGGCGGCTCATGGCGCAACTCCTCCAGCAACGCGCGAATCAGCGGCCCCAACGTCAGCGCGCAATGCCGCACCGGCATCCGCGCGCACAGCTGCGGCGCCACGTACACCGAGCAATGGCAGGCCTCGTGGCGGTTGAAGCCCATGTGCTCGACGTCCGGCGGCAGCCAGATGCCGTACTGCGGCGGCGCCAGGTAGTGGTGGTTGTCGATCTCGATTTCCATCACGCCGCTGAACGAATAGACGAACTCCCCCCAGGCGTGGCTATGCCGCGGGTAGGTGGCGTGCGCCGGCATGCACGCGGTGCGGAAAAACACCGGCGCCGGCAACGCGTAGTCGAACGGCGCCAGTTGCAGGTGTTGGGCGATGTCGCGCTTCATGGTGGCAACCTGGCAAGACGTGGCGGAGTACAGCTATAGGCTGTCAGATAAAAACTATATCAATAAAACCCGCCAGCCTCATAATGCCCACCATTACTTCCGACGACAGGGGAAACTCCATGCAACAGCGCAGCGCGCTGGATGGCCGGGCCAGCGGCATGATGCTGGTATTGTGCGCAATCTGGGGCTTGCAGCAGGTGGCCATCAAGGCGATTGCCAGCGACATCGCGCCCATCCTGCAGATTGGCGTGCGCTCCGGCGTGGCCGCGCTGCTGGTGGCCGCCGTGATGTTCTGGCGCCGCGAACAGCCCAAAGCCGGGCAGACCGCGTGGCTGCCGGGCCTGGCCATCGGCGGCCTGTTCGGCCTGGAATACCTGCTGGTGGGCGAAGGCCTGCGCCACACCAGCGCCTCGCACATGGTGATTTTCCTCTACACCTCGCCGATCTTCGCCGCCCTGGGCCTGCACTGGAAGCTGCCCGCCGAGCGCCTGAAACCGGCGCAATGGGGCGGCATCGCGGTGGCGTTCCTGGGTATCGTGGTAGCGTTCAGCGGCCATGGCGGCGCCAGCACCCTGCTCGGCGACGCCCTGGGCCTGGCCGCGGGCGCGGCCTGGGGCGCTACCACAGTGGTGGTGCGCACCACGCGGCTGTCCAGCGCGCCGGCCAGCCAGACCCTGCTTTATCAACTGGTGGGCGCCTGCGTGCTGCTGGTCGCTGCGGCACTGGTGCTGCACCAGGCCAGCGTCAATGTCACCCCCACGGTCATCGCCAACCTGACCTACCAAGTGCTGGTCATGTCATTCGCCAGCCTGCTCGCCTGGTTCTGGCTGCTGCGCAACTACCTGGCCTCGCGCCTGGGAGTGCTGGCGTTCCTCACGCCGCTGTACGGCATCGGCTTCGGCGTTTGGCTGCTGGATGAGCCGCTGGAGGCCAACTTCCTGATCGGCGCGGCGCTGGTCACCGCCGGCATCCTCTGCGTCAGCGGCTATGAGTGGTTCAGCCAGCGCCAGGCCAGGGCTGCGAAAGCCTGACACGGGGCTTGCAGCGCGCGCGATAAACCCCGAAGCTCAAGGCCAACCATGCTTTCAGGAGAAACCGCCTTGGATTGGCCTACCCTGCTCAACCGCGAACGCCTTGGCAAGATCCTCCACAGCCCCGAGGAGCTGGGCCGCAGCCCCTTCCACAAGGACCACGACCGGGTCATCTTCTCGGGCGCCTTCCGCCGCCTGGGGCGCAAGACCCAGGTGCACCCGGTCACCAGCAACGACCACATCCACACGCGCCTCACCCACTCGCTGGAAGTCAGCTGCGTGGGCCGTTCCCTGGGCATGCGCGTGGGCGAGACCCTGCGCGAGCGCCTGCCGGCCTGGTGCGAGCCCAGCGACCTAGGCATGGTGGTGCAGTCGGCGTGCCTGGCCCACGACATCGGCAACCCGCCCTTCGGCCACTCCGGCGAAGACGCCATTCGCCACTGGTTCCAGCAGGCCGCCGGGCGCGGCTGGCTGGACGGCATGACCGCGGCGCAGCAGCAGGACTTCCTCAACTTCGAAGGCAACGCCCAGGGCTTCCGCGTGCTCACCCAGCTGGAATACCACCAGTTCGACGGCGGCATGCGCCTGACCTATGCCACCCTGGGCACCTACCTCAAGTACCCCTGGACCGCGCGCCACGCCGACTCCCTGGGCTACAAGAAGCACAAGTTCGGCTGCTACCAGAGCGAACTGCCGCTGCTGGAGCAGATCGCCCACAAGCTGGGCCTGCCGCAGCTGGAAGAACAGCGCTGGGCGCGCCACCCGCTGGTGTACCTGATGGAGGCCGCGGACGACATCTGCTACGCGCTGATCGACCTGGAAGACGGCCTGGAGATGGAGCTGCTGGACTACGCCGAGGTGGAGTCGCTGCTGCTGGGGCTGGTGGGCGACGACCTGCCGGAGACCTACCGCCAGCTGGGCCGCGAGGACTCGCGCCGGCGCAAGCTGGCGATCCTGCGCGGCAAGGCCATCGAGCACCTGACCAACGCCGCCGCGCGCGCCTTCGTCGAGCAGCAGGACGCGCTGCTGGCCGGCACCCTGCACGGCGACCTGGTGGAGCACATGCATGGGCCGGCCAAGCGCTGCGTGCTCAGCGCCAAGGACATGGCGCGCAAGAAGATCTTCCAGGACAAGCGCAAGACCCTGCAGGAAATCGGCGCCTACACCACCCTGGAAATTCTCCTTAACGCCCTCTGTGGCGCAGCGCTGGAGCAGCATGGCGGCAAGACCCCGTCGTTCAAGAACCGGCGCATCCTCGACCTGCTGGGCAACAGCGCCCCCGACCCGGCGGGCTCGCTGCACGGCTCGTTCATGCGCATGATCGACTTCATCGCCGGCATGACCGACAGCTACGCCAGCGAAATGGCCCGGGAAATGACCGGCCGCTCCGCACCGCTGTAAACCTGGGGGCCCACCGTAGCAGCGGCCGCCAGGCCGCGTCACGGCCCCTGCGGTGCAACTGCGGGCGCCGGACGCCGCCTGGCGGCAGCTGCTACGGGTTGGGTGGCTCGGAAAAAGCCTACAAGACTTTCGGAATCGTCTGCTCCCCACCAACTGCCGGTTAGGGGAATAATCATCTGCACCTGTAAGGAAAGTTACCCAAACAGTGTAAGAAGCATTAAAGCCGTATATTAATTATCATCACAACCACCCCTAAATACATACTTTCAAACTGCAACAAGACGAACCAATGACGCCCTTGACACTTCACAAACTCATAAACTGGCGTATCCTAAAACTTCAATCTCTGTAGGAAATTTCCTATATAGCGCGGATGGCGTGGTTGCTTATATGCCACCCCCAGCAACTGGGCTAATGTGCGCCTTTTCTTCATCGCCTGTATGGGAAGTTATATATGAGCACTGCCTTTATAGTTGACGACCACCCGGTCATACGCCTCGCCGTTCGCTTTATCCTGGAAAAGCAGGGCTACACCGTGATCGGTGAATGCAACAACGGCGTCGATGCCATGCAGATGATCCGCGAGAACCCGCCGGACCTGATCATCCTCGACATCAGTATTCCAAGGCTGGACGGCCTTGAAGTGCTGGCGCGCTTCCAGACCATGAACATCGGCTCGCGGATCCTGGTGCTCACCGCCCAGACCCCGCCGCTGTTCACCCACCGCTGCATGCAGTCGGGGGCTGCCGGCTATGTGTGCAAGCGCGAGGCGCTGGCAGAATTGAAAAGCGCCGTGGCCGCCGTCATGACCGGGTACAGTTATTTCCCCAGCACCGTGCTCAGCTCACCCAAGGTCGAAGACGGCCAGCGCGACGAAATTGAATTATTCAAGGGGGTGAACGACCGTGAGTTGATGGTGCTGCAACTTTTTGCCCAGGGCCACTCCAACAAGGAAATCGCGAAAGGCATGTTCCTCAGCAACAAGACCGTCAGCACTTATAAAAAGCGCCTGATGCAAAAACTGCAGGTGGCCTCGCTCGTCGACCTGATCGATATTGCCAAGCGTAATTACCTGGTATGAATGCCCTGCCCCGTCGCCTGGCCGTGATCGGCATGTTGTGCTGCCTCGCCACCGGGGCTGCGGCGCAGGACACCCAACGGCTGGTGCTGCTCGATCACAATGACGTGCGCCTGGGGCCTGCGCTGCCTAACAACGAGGGGACGCCCCTGCGCCTGGGTGTGTCCGCCCCTGACTACCCACCGTTCGATATCAGCAACGCCCAGGAATACCAAGGGCTGAGCGCCGACTACGCCGCCCTGGTGGCCCAGGGCCTGCGCCGCCCGCTGACGGTGCAGCGCTACTCCAGCCGCGAGCAGGCCATCCAGGCGCTAAGCGAAGGGCGCATCGACCTGCTGGCCAGCGCCAACGGCTACGAAGCGGTCCGCAGCGGGCTGGCGCTGTCCACCGCCTACGCGCTGGACCGCCCGGTGCTGGTGACCCGCGTGGACGACGACCGCCCGCTGGACGAACAGTTGGCGGGGCGGCGCCTGAGCGTGGTCAACCACTACCTGCCGGCCAGCTACATCCAGGCGCATTACCCCAAGGCCCAGGTGCAGTATTTCCCCTCCTACCAGAACGCCCTGAACGCGGTGTCGTTCGAGCAGGCGGACGTGTTCCTGGGCGATACCATCTCCACCCACTACCAGATGGACCAGGGGCTGCTGAACAACCTGCGCATGGCCAACTTCAGCCGCGACGAACCCACGGGCTTCAGCTTCGCCTTGCGCGGCAACGACCAAACGCTGCGAAACCAGGTCAACAGCGCCCTGGCCGCCATCAGCCTGGAGCAGCGCCAAAGCATCTTCCAGCGCTGGAGCGGAGCCAGCGACCTGCTGCTCACCGACCGCAAGCTGCAGCTCAGCCCCCGCGAGGAGCGCTGGCTGGCGGCCCACCCCAGCGTGCGGGTGGTGGTGGATGAATCCTTCGCACCGCTGACCTTTTTCGACCGCCACGGCAACCTGCGCGGCATCAGCGCCGACGTCCTGGAACTGATCCGCCTGCGCACCGGGATGCAGTTCGAGATCCAGCGTGCCACCGGCGTGGGTGACATGCTCGAGCGGGTGCGCCAGGGCCGCGCCGACATCATCGCCGCCATCATCCCCAGTGACGAGCGCGAGCAGGCCGTGCAGTTCAGCCGTCCGTACCTGAGCAATTCCTATGTGCTGGTGACGCCCGCCAATGCCAAGGGCCCCTTTGAGCTGGGCGCCTTCACCGGGCGCCTGGCCATTACCCGCGGCAACCCGCTGGTGCCCTGGCTGCGCCAGCATTACCCGCAGGCCAGCCTGGTGCAGACCGACGACGCCTTTAGCAGCCTCGACCTGCTGGCCCAGGGGCAGGCCGAGGCCGCGGTCAGCGCCCTGGTGGTGGCCCGTCACCTGCTGGCCTCGCCGCTGTTTCAGGACCGCCTGGCCATGCGCAGCACCGTCGGCACGGTGCCCGCCACCTTCAGCCTGGCTACGGCACTGGACGCGCACGAACTGGGCAGCATCCTCGACAAGGCCCTGCTGGGCATCGGCCCGGCGGAGATGACCGCCATCACCGCGCGCTGGCGCAACGCGCAGCCGGCCGGCAATGGCTACTGGCGCAACTACCACCGCCTGATCCTGCAGATTGTCGCGGCGGCGGGCGGGCTGCTGGCCCTGTCCCTGCTGTGGATTCTCTACATGCGCCGGCAGATCCGCCAGCGCGTGGCCGCCGAACGGGCCCTGGGCGACCAGTTCCAGTTCATGCGCGCGCTGGTCGACGGCACCCCGCACCCCATCTACGTGCGCGACCGCGACGGGCGCCTGCTCAGTTGCAACGACAGCTACCTGCAGACCTTCGACGCCCGGCGTGAAGACGTCATCGGCAAGACCGTGGAGCAAGGCGTGCTGCTGGACGCCGAGCAGGCCAGGGCCTACCAGCTCGACTACCTGCAGGTGATGGCCCAGGGCGAGCCGCTGCTGATGGACCGGCCGCTACGCCTGGGCGAACGCACCCTGAGCATCTACCACTGGATACTGCCGTACCGCGATTCGGCAGGCCAGGTACAAGGCGTGATCGGCGGCTGGATAGACATCAGCGAGCGCCGCCAACTGCTCGACGACCTGAGCCAGGCCAAGGACCAGGCCGACCAGGCCAACCGTGCCAAGAGCACCTTCCTGACCACCATGAGCCACGAGATCCGCACGCCCATGAACGCCCTGATCGGCATGCTGGAGCTGGCGTTGCGCCGCGCCGAGCACCACCAGCTGGACCGCGGCGCCATCGAGGTGGCCTATGGTTCGGCCCGTGACCTGCTGGCGTTGATCGGCGACATTCTCGACGTGTCGCGCATCGAGGCCGGGCACCTGGAGCTCAACCTTGCGCGCGCCCAGCCCATGCGCCTGGTCAGCGACGTGGCGCGGGTGTTCGAGGGCCTGGCACGCGACAAGGGCCTGCAACTGCTGGTGCAGGTGCCGGCGGGCGAGCAACCGGACGTCACCCTTGACCCACTGCGCTTCAAGCAGGTGCTGTCGAACCTGGTGAGCAACGCCATCAAATTCACCGACCGTGGCCAGGTGACCATCGACCTGCGCATGGACCCCGGCCCCCGCCCCGGCACCCGCCAGGTGCAGGTGCTGGTCAGCGACACCGGCATCGGCATCGCCGCCGCCGACCTGGAGCGGCTGTTCCAGCCCTTCGTGCAGGTGGACCCCGGCAGCCGCCGGGCCCGCAGCGGCACCGGCCTGGGGCTGATGATCAGCAAGAGCCTCGGCGAGCTGATGGGCGCCAGCCTCACCCTCGACAGCCAGCCAGGCCAGGGCACCCAGGTGCGCCTGACCCTGGTGGCCGAACAGCTGCCCGCGCTGGCCAGCGCCCCGGCACCTACCCCGGCACCGGCCGCCCAACTGCACGGCCTGCGCGTGCTGGTGGTGGACGACCACCCCGCCAACCGCCTGCTGATGACCCAGCAGCTGGACTTCCTGGGCCTGAGCGCCACCACCGCCGACAACGGCGAAGCCGGCCTGCAGGCCGCCCTGGCCAGCGCGTTCGACGTGCTGCTGGTGGACTGCAACATGCCCGGCATGGACGGCTACGAGCTGACCCGGCGCCTGCGCCAGCACGAGCAGAGCCACGGCCAGCACCCGCGGGTGATCCTGGGCTACACCGCCAGCGCCCAGCACCAGGAGCGCGAACGCTGCCTGGCCGCCGGCATGGATGACTGCCTGTTCAAGCCCATCAGCCTCACCGACCTTTCCCACGCACTGGAAACCATGACCGTGAACGCCCGAGACCACATCATCGACCTGAGCCAACTGGCTTCCCTGACTGGCGGCGACCCTGCCATGGAGCGGCGCCTGCTCGAGCAGGTGCGGCGCAGCTGCATCGACGACCGCGAGGCCCTGCTGGCCGCCAAGGGCAACGCCGCGCTGTTCGACCTGGCGCACCGCATCAAGGGCGCCGCGCGAATTGTTGCCGCCAGCGCCCTCACCCAGGCCTGCGAAGCCCTGGAAGCGGCGTGCAAGCACCGCGACCCGCACGTTTCGCCGAACCAGGTGATACGGGCCATGGACATGCTCGAAAAGGCCCTCGCGCACCATTTGGCCAACCCGTCACAGCGCTGACGCGCCGGGCTTGTAAAGCGTTATCCGGTTCGCCATTATCGGCTCGCAAGGGCTGCGGTGATCAGGCTCTGCACACCGCCGTGCCTCGGCTGCCGGGCACGCGGTGCACGCATCCTCAAGGAGTGATTCATGATGCCCAGGCTCACAGACCGCCGCTTCCCGCTGCACGTGCACATCAGCGCCATGTTCACCCTGCTGCTGGTGCTGACCGGCACCGTGCTGGGCCTGTTCAACTACCGGCAAACCTCGCAGATCATCCTGGCCAGCAGCCAGGCGCTGTTCTCGCGCATCGACCAGGACGTGCGCCTGGACATCGACCACACCTACCTGCCGATCCGCCACCTGCTCAGCCTGCTGGCCCTCAACGACGCGGCGCAGACGCCTACCCTGGAACAGCGCCTGGCCCTGCTCGAGCCCATGGCCCAGTCGCTGGTCGACAACCCCAACCTGGCGTCGCTGTACCTCGGCTACGGCAACGGTGACTTCTTCATGGTGCGGCCGCTGCGCACCGACACCCTGCGCCAGCACTTCGCCGCCCCGCCCGACGCCCTGTACCAGGTGTGGAGCATCGAGCACGACGGCACCGGCGCCACCCACTCGCAGTCACTGATGTTCGACCGCGCGCTGAACCTGATCAGCCGCCACGACATCGCCGACGACCCCTACGACCCGCGCAGCCGCGACTGGTTTGGCCGGGCGCTGACCGACCGCGCGCAGATCACCACCGACCCCTACGTGTTTTTCTCCAGCCACGCCGTGGGCACCACCCTGGCGCTGCGGGTCAACGACCACGCGGTGATCGGCGCCGACCTGACCCTGGACGACCTCAGCGCCACCCTGGCCAAGCACCGGGTCACGCCGCACACCCAGATCGCGCTGTTCGACCATGAAGGCAACGCCGTCGCCTACCCCGACAACCAGCGCCTGATCACCCAGAGCGGCACCGCCCAGCTGGTCAAGGTCGCCGACCTGGACCCGGCCCTGGCGGCGCTGCTGGCCAACGGCAGCGGCACCGGCAACCGCCTGCACGCCAGTGGCCGCGACTGGGTGGTGGCGCGCAGCAGCATCGACCAAGGTGCGCCCGACGGCCTGCAACTGGCCCTGCTGGTGCCCGAGGACGAGCTGCTGGCCGACGCCTATCGCCTGCGCTGGCAGGGCGCGCTGGTGACCCTGACGATTCTGCTGCTGTGCCTGCCGGTGGGCTGGCTGACCTCGCGGTTGCTGGTGAAACCGCTGTACGCGCTGGTCAAGGAAGCCGACGCCATCCGCCGTTTCGATTTCAAGCGCCCACCGCCGCGCCGCTCGCCAGTGCTGGAGGTGGACCAGCTGACCGATTCCATGCACCGCATGAAGCAGACCCTGGCCAGCTTCTTCGAGATCACCGCCAGCCTGTCCGCCGAGACCCGCTTCGAGCCGCTGCTCAAGCGCGTGCTGCAGGAAACCGTGAGCCTGAGCAGCGCCCAGGCCGGCATCATCTACCTGTATGACAACGCCAGCGGCGAGGTGCGCCCCAGCGGCCTGATCATCAACGACAAGCGCCGCAACCTGGCCAACTACGGCCTCGGCGCCCACGCCCTTGCCGCCGACGACACCCCCGAATGGCTGCGCACCCTGGGCAGCGAGCGCGACAGCGTGGTGACCTCCATCGGCTTCGACCAGGCCGGCGAGCTCAAGCAGGTCATGCTCAAGCTCGACAGCCCGCGCCTGGACCTGATCAGCGTGCGCCTGCACAACCGCCGCGGCGAGACCATCGGCGTGCTGGTGCTGCTGCACCGCGACACCGGCAGCCGCAGCGACCTGGCCAAGTTCAGCCCCGACCGCATCGCCTTCATCCAGGCCGTGTCGGGGGTGGCCGCCGCCAGCATCGAGGGCCAGCGCCAGCAGGTGCACCAGCAGCAGTTGCTCGACGCGTTCATCCAGATCATCGCCGGCGCCATCGACGCCAAGAGCCCCTACACCGGCGGCCACTGCCAGCGCGTGCCGGTGCTGACCAAGATGCTCGCCCGCGCCGCCGCCGACAGCCAGGCCGAGCCGTTCGCCGCCTACCAGCCCAGCGAGGAAGAGTGGGAGGCGCTGCACATCGCCGCCTGGCTGCACGACTGCGGCAAGGTCACCACGCCCGAGTACGTGGTGGACAAGGCCACCAAGCTGGAGACCCTGTACGACCGCATCCACGAGATCCGCACCCGCTTCGAGGTGCTCAAGCGCGATGCCTGGATCAGCTACTGGCAGCAACGCGCCGAGGGCGGCGACGAACCCGCGCTGGCCAGCGCCCGCGACGCCGAGCTGCAGGCGCTGGACGACGACTTCGCCTTCGTCGCCCGCTGCAACCTGGGCGGTGAGTTCATGGACGCCGCCAGCCTGGAACGCCTGGCGCGCATCGCCCAGCGCAGCTGGTTGCGCACCCTGGACGACCGCCTGGGCGTGTCCTGGGAAGAAAACCACCGCCAGGCGCGCAGCCCGGCGCCTGTGCTGCCGGTACGCGAGACGCTGCTGGCCGACCGCCCCGAGCACCTGTTCGAGCGCCCGGAAAGCGAACGCATGCCCGCCGACAACCCCTGGGGCTTCAACATGCAGGTGCCGGCCTACAAGTTCAACCGCGGCGAACTGTACAACCTGAGCATCGGTCGCGGCACGCTGACTGCCGAGGAGCGCTACATCATCAACCACCACATGGTGCAGACCATCCTCATGCTCGGCCGCCTGCCCTTCCCCAGCCACCTGCAGCACGTGGTGGAAATGGCCGGCGGGCACCACGAGAAAATGGACGGCAGCGGCTACCCGCGCGGCCTCACCCGCGAGCAGATGAGCCTGCCGGCGCGGGTCATGGCCATCGCCGACATCTTCGAAGCCCTGACCGCGGCCGACCGCCCCTACAAAAAGGGCAAGACCCTGGGCGAGGCGCTGAACATCATGGCCTTCATGTGCCGCGACGCGCACATCGACCCGGAGCTGTTCGAGCTGTTCCTGCGCAGCGGCGTGTACCTGGACTACGCCCGCGAATACCTGCCGGCGCAGCAGCTGGACAGCGTCGACATCGAGCAGATCTTGGCCAAGGCCGCGTCCAAGGCGCCGCGGTGAATCCGGACGCCGCCTGCGGCAGCTGCTACGCAAAACGCCTGGAGCAGCGGCCGCAGGCCGCGTCCAAGACGCTGCGGTGAACCCGGACGCCGCCTGCGGCAGCTGCTACGCAAAACTCCTGTAGCAGCGGCCGCAGGCCGCGTCCAAGGCGCTGCGGTGAACCCGGACGCCGCCTG
>NZ_JBSKHP010000009.1:26213-236318 GCF_057128625.1 Pseudomonas imperatae
CAGCTGCTACGCAAAACTCCTGTAGCAGCGGCCGCAGGCCGCGTCCAAGGCGCTGCGGTGAACCCGGACGCCGCCTGCGGCAGCTGCTACGCAAAACTCCTGGAGCAGCGGCCGCAGGCCGCGTCCAAGACGCTGCGGTGAACCCGGACGCAGCCTGCGGCAGCTGCTACGCAAAACTCCTGTAGCAGCGGCCGCAGGCCGCGTCCAAGGCGCTGCGGTGAACCCGGACGCCGCCTGGCGTGTACCCCGTCGCGGCCAAGGGCAGGCAAACGCCAGGCACAAAAAAGCCGCTGGCTGGCAGCGGCTTTTTCGTTGACTCGGATCAGGCGACCGGATTGATCGGCTTTTCCGGGTACCAGGCGTCCAGCAGCGGGCTGACTTCAATGGTGGTCAGCTCGTCGCGGCCCTTGAGCCAGGCTTCAACGGCAGCGCGTTGCTCTTCGTTGACCGAGCCACGCTGAACGGTGCATACCAGGCCCACGTCATCGGTACCGACGTAGTCCAGGCCGTTGGCGTCCATGGCTTCAGCCAGGAAGGCGTCGAGGAAAGCGTCGATTGCCTGGTCGTCCAGGTCTTCCTTGAAGCCCAGGTTCAGTTCGAAACCCAGCTCCTGGAATTCATCCACGCAGAGTTTTTTGCGCAGACGGCGGGAACGGTTAGTGGCCATGAAACAATCCTCTTGAGTATTAACGCGCGGCACTTTACCAGTTTCGGCAGCCGCCTGCCCCGTTTCCTGCGGCCAAACCCGCCCAAGCGTCGAAAAAAACATGAATTAGCGGTCAGCCCGGGCCAACGCACTAAAACCTTGGGGCATAATGCCGACACTTTTATGTCCGGGGGCCTTCATCTTTTCCTGCCCTCATTTTTTTCACCCCTCGCCCGCAGGGTCTTTTTCGTCATGATCAAATCGTTCCGCCCCCTTCTGCTCGCAGGTCTCATGCTGCCCCTGGCACTGCCCGCCCACGCCGCCGCGCTGAACACCACCCTGCCGCCCAAGGTGGCCCAGGCGTTGAAGACCAGCAAGATCGGCGACAACTCGCTGTCGCTGGTGATGGTGCCGCTCAACGGCCCCGGCACCCCCACCGTGTTCAACGCCGACGTGTCGGTGAACCCGGCCTCCACCATGAAGACCATCACCACTTTCGCCGCCCTGGAACTGCTGGGTCCCAACTACCAGTGGAAGACCGAGTTCTACACCGACGGCACCCTGAGCAACGGCGTGCTGCACGGCAACCTGTACCTCAAGGGCGGCGGCGACCCCAAGCTGAACATGGAAAAGCTCTGGCTGCTGATGCGTGACCTGCGCGCCAACGGCGTGCAGCAGGTCACCGGCGACCTGGTGCTGGACCGCAGCTACTTCATCCAGCCGACCCTGCCGGTGTTCGACGACGACGGCGGCGACGAGAACGCGCCGTTCCTGGTGCGCCCGGACGCGCTGATGGTCAACCTCAAGGCCCTGCGCTTCGTGGCCCGCAACGACGGCGGCAAGGTGTCGGTGTCGGTGGAACCGCCGATCGCCAGCATCCACGTCGACAACCAGGTCAAGGCCCTGGCCAGCAAGGACTGCGGCGGCGACGTACGCTACAACCCGGTGACCGCGCCGGACGGCATCAGCGTGGTGGTCAGCGGCAACCTGGGCGAAGGCTGCAGCTCGCAGACCTACCTGTCGCTGCTCGACCACCCCACCTACACCGCCGGCGCCGTGCGCGCCATCTGGAACGAGCTGGGCGGCAGCATCGCCGGCCGCGACCGCGAGGCCGTGGTGCCCAAGGACGCCAAGCTGCTGGCCCGGGCGTTCTCGCCGGACCTGGCGGAGATCATTCGCGACATCAACAAATACAGCAACAACACCATGGCCCAGCAGCTGTTCCTGACCATCGGCGCGCGCTACCGCACCGATGCCGACGCCGACGACGCCAAGGCCGCCCAACGCGTGATCCGCGCCTGGATGGCGCGCAAGGGCATCCCCGCCAGCCACCTGGTGATGGAGAACGGCTCGGGCCTGTCCCGTGGCGAGCGCGTCAGCGCCCGCGAGCTGGCGACCATGCTGCAAGTGGCCTGGAAAAGCCCCTACGCCGCCGAGTTCATGAGCTCGCTGCCGATCATCGGCACCGACGGCACCATGCGCAAGCGCCTGAAAACCACCGCGCTGGCCGGCGAAGGCCACGTCAAGACCGGCACCCTGAACACCGTGCGCGCCATCGCCGGCTTCAGCCGCGACGACAACGGCAACACCTGGGCAGTCGTCGCCATCCTCAATGACCCGAAACCCTGGGGCGCGTCCTCGGTGCTGGACCAGGCGCTGCTGGACCTGTATCGCCAGCCCAAGGGCGCCAGCCAGGGTGTCTCGCTGAACCCCTGAGCGTGAACGACGCGCCGCACTGCTACGCTTGACTCCATAAAGGAGGCCCAGGCGATGTGCGGACGTTTCTCACAGGCAGCACGGATGGACCAGTACCTGCTGGAACTGGAATTCATCACCCGCGCCGTGCACGGCGACCCGCCGGCCACGGCGCGCTACAACGTGGCGCCCACCACCCGGGTGCCACTGCTGCGCGCCGACGCGCAAGGGCTGCACATCGACACTGCCCGCTGGGGTTGGTCCCCGGCCTGGGCAGCCGACAAGCGCCCCGCCCCTATCAATGCCCGCGTCGAGACCGTCGCGAGCAGCCGCTTCTTCAAGGCCCTGTGGCCGTCCGGCCGCGTGCTGGTGCCCGCCGACGGCTGGTACGAATGGGTGAAGAACCCCGCGCAGCCCAAGCTCAAGCAACCCTGGTTTATCCGCCTGAACAACGGCGCGCCGCTGTTTTTCGCCGGCCTTGCGCAGGTGAGCGGCGACCATGACGGCTTCGTCATCATCACCGACGCCAGCGACCAGGGCATGGTCGACATCCACGACCGCCGCCCCGTGGTGCTGGCCCCCGACGCCGCCCGCGCCTGGCTCGACCCCCGGCTCGACGCCGCCCAGGCCGAGGCCCTGCTGCGCCACGAAGGCCGCCCCGTGGCTGACTTCCAGTGGTACCGCGTGGGCCGCGAGGTAGGCAACGTGCGCAACGAAGGCCCCGGGCTGATTGCACCGTTGAGCACGCCCGACTCGGCAGGCGACCTCTTTATGTGAGAAAATCAGCATTGATTTCAAATGCTTGGAGAAACACGGTTTGGTTACACACTACTCACCGAACGGCAGCGACATCGCCTGTGGCCGCAACACCCCCAACGTCGTCAGCTGCGCGAACCCTGAGGAAGTTTCCTGCAAATCCTGCCTGAAATCCCTGGGCAAGACCGATGCAGCGCCCAAGGCGGCGAAGAACACCACCCCCTCGCTGGCCGAGATCCGCCAGCAGCGCATGCAGGCCCAGGCCGCCGCCAAGGCCCAGCCCAAGCCCGGCTTCTGCTTCCACGCCAACTGGCGCCAGCGCCTGACCGCCCTGCCCAACACCTGCCGCCTGCCGCGCGGCAGCGCGAACGCCCAGCCGTTCGTCTGAGGCCTGCGTGCTGGACGCGGCCTGCGGCCGCTGCTACAGGTTCTTTGTAGCAGCGGCCGCCAGGCCGCGTCACGGCCAAGACCATCTAAACTCTGGCTATCACCTTGCAATAAAATGAGTGACCAGACGTGTCGTGGCGCGGCAATCGCGTTGACACTACCCCTCAGTCATCCATAATCGCGGTCCAGCCCTACGGATACCCCAGGAGCCAACGATGAATCCGGCAAACCACCACCCACTGGCTTATGCGCTCTCTACCGCAGAGCTAATGGGCGCCGGAGCGGTGCGTTCACTGGACCTGCTCCGGGTCATCGATGGCACCCTCGACAGCCTCCTGCACCACACTCGGCTGTTCGAAACGGCCGAGCAGGCATTCACGAACATCACCCATGCGATTCAGTCGGGAAGCTCGGAAAACGTCATTCCCGAAGCAGAGCTCATCCCCGTGCTGGAAAAACTGCAGAACAGCCTCGTCGCGTCGCATGCCGATTGCACACGCAAGATGAAGGCTGCGATATCGGACCCGCGACTCTGTGACGAAGATGGCGTTGCCGACGCGTACGCCGCCCTGCTCCAAGCGCTTGACGCCCTTAATAGCGCCACCGAAACGCTGCGCTGGAGCGTGCTGGAGAGCAACGCAGAGGCTGAAAAGGGTCATACCCCCAAGGTGCTCAGTAAACCTGAGGAAATAGACAGTTTTCTCGACTCGCTGTGAGGCTGAACATCACCGCCATTGACGTCGGCCGGACATCATTCCAGAACTCCTACCGCGGGCTTCCGGATGACGTAAAAGCAGCATTCAAGCAAGCCTATCGGCAATTGATGACCGACCTGCAGCCCAAAAAGCTTCGGCTTGAAAAGCTTTCCGGCCTGAAACGGCCAGGCATCTACACCATCCACATCACCGCGAATCACAGCCACAAGCTCAGCTTCGAGTTGGTCGGAACGACGGCCGAGCTGCGGCGAATCGGCACCCACAAGGAAATTGACCGCTGCCCGTGAGTTGATCCGGCTTCACGTCCGGCACATTTGCGCTCGGCAGGCGCTGCGCTGACGCCCCAGCTATGAGACAATGGCCACAACGTCCGGTATGACTCCCGCACTCCTCTCCCCGCAGCTCGGCCCCACGGCCTGATGCTGCTGTTGACGTTTGCGCCCCAAGTTATTGATAGGTAAGTCTTTTGATCTCCACAGCCAACATCACCATGCAGTTCGGCGCCAAGCCGCTGTTCGAGAACGTCTCGGTCAAATTCAACAACGGCAACCGCTACGGCCTGATCGGCGCCAACGGGTGCGGCAAGTCGACCTTCATGAAAATCCTCGGTGGCGACCTGGAGCCGTCGGCTGGCCAGGTGATGCTGGAGCCGAACGTGCGCCTGGGTAAACTGCGCCAGGACCAGTTCGCCTACGAGCAATTCACCGTGATCGACACCGTGATCATGGGCCACGAGGAGCTGTGGAAGGTCAAGGCCGAGCGCGATCGCATCTACTCGCTGCCGGAAATGAGCGAAGAAGACGGCATGGCCGTGGCCGAGCTGGAAACCGAGTTCGCCGAGATGGACGGCTACACCGCCGAATCCCGCGCCGGTGAACTGCTGCTGGGCCTGGGCATTCCCCTGGAACAGCATTTCGGCCCGATGACCGAAGTGGCGCCAGGCTGGAAGCTGCGCGTGCTGCTGGCCCAGGCGCTGTTCTCGGACCCGGAAGTGCTGTTGCTCGACGAACCGACCAACCACCTGGACATCAACACCATCCGCTGGCTGGAAACGATCCTCACGGCGCGCAACAGCACCATGATCATCATTTCCCACGACCGTCACTTCCTCAACAGCGTGTGCACCCACATGGCTGACCTGGACTACGGTGAGCTGCGCCTGTTCCCGGGCAACTACGACGAATACATGACCGCGGCCACCCAGTCGCGCGAACAGCTGCTGGCCGACAACGCCAAGAAGAAGGCGCAGATCTCCGAGCTGCAGACCTTCGTCAGCCGCTTCTCGGCCAACGCCTCGAAAGCCAAGCAGGCCACCTCCCGCGCCAAGCAGATCGACAAGATCCAGCTGGCCGAGGTCAAGCCATCGAGCCGCGTGAGCCCGTTCATCCGCTTCGAGCAGACCAAGAAGCTGCACCGCCAGGCCGTGACCCTGGAACACGTGTCCAAGGGCTTCGACGGCAAGACCCTGTTCAAGAACTTCAGCTTCACCGTCGAAGCCGGCGAGCGCGTGGCCATCATCGGCCCGAACGGCATCGGCAAGACCACCCTGCTGCGTACCCTGGTGGGCGAGCTGGCCCCGGACGCCGGCACCGTGAAATGGACTGAAAGCGCGGAGCTGGGCTACTACGCCCAGGACCACGCCCACGACTTCGAAGCCGACGTCACCCTGTTCGACTGGATGGGCCAGTGGACCCAGGGCGAGCAGATGATCCGTGGCACCCTGGGCCGCATGCTGTTCTCCAACGACGAGATCCAGAAGTCGGTGAAGGTGATCTCCGGTGGTGAGCAAGGCCGCATGCTGTTCGGCAAGCTGATCCTGCAGAAGCCGAACGTGCTGATCATGGACGAACCGACCAACCACCTGGACATGGAATCCATCGAGGCGCTGAACCTGGCGCTGGAGAACTACCCGGGCACGCTGATTTTCGTCAGCCACGACCGCGAGTTCGTGTCGTCCCTGGCCACCCGCATCATCGAGCTGAGCGACAGCGGCGTGGTGGACTTCAGCGGCACCTACGACGACTACCTGCGCAGCCAGGGCGTGACCTTCTAAGCCGTTTGTGGGAGCTGGCTTGCCAGCGAGTTTTTTGGGCCACCCCAAAAGCTCGCTGGCAAGCCAGCTCCCACACTGCTTGATTCGTTAGCCTGCTTCCATTTCCTGCCCCACCCCGCCATCATGAGCCAACTCTCCAACCGCCCGCCCGCGAACGAGTTGCCATGACTGCCGCCGAACCGCTCCCGCCCGCCAGCAACCTCAGCATCACCCTCAAGATCGTCTCGATCGTGTTCTACACCTTCATCGCCTTCCTCTGCATCGGCCTGCCGATCGCGGTGCTGCCCGGCTATGTCCACGACCAGTTGGGCTTCAGCGCCGTGGTGGCCGGCCTGACCATTGGTTCGCAGTACCTGGCCACCCTGCTCAGCCGGCCCATGGCCGGGCGTGCCGCCGACGGCCTGGGCACCAAGCGCGCCATCGTGCTGGGGCTGGGCGGCATTGCCGTCAGCGGGCTGCTGACCCTGGTGTCGACGCTAATGCAGGCCCTGCCCCTGGCCAGCCTCGGCATCCTGGTGCTGGCGCGGGTGCTGCTGGGCATTGCCCAGGGACTGATTGGCGTGGGCACCATCAGCTGGGGCATCGGCCAGGTGGGCAGCGAGCACACGGCGCGGGTGATCTCCTGGAACGGCATCGCCTCCTACGGCGCCATCGCCCTGGGTGCGCCGCTAGGGGTGTGGATGGTCGACATCGGCGGTTTCAATACCTTGGGCGTGGCCTTGTCGGCGCTGGCGGTGCTGGCCCTGCTGTGCATCCGCCGCAAGCCCTCGGTGCCAGTAGTGCGCGGCGAGCGCCTGCCGTTCTGGGCAGCGTTCGGCCGGGTGGCGCCGTATGGGGTAAGCCTGACCCTGGCGTCCATCGGCTACGGCACCCTGACCACCTTCATCACCCTGTACTACCTGGACCGCGGCTGGACCGGCGCCGCCTATTGCCTGAGCGCCTTCGGCTTGAGCTTTATCGTATCGCGGCTGGTGTTCATCAACGCCATTAACCGCCTGGGCGGGTTTACCGTGGCGGTTACCTGCATGGCCATCGAGACCCTGGGCCTGGCCCTGGTGTGGCTGGCGCCATCGACGGCGGTCACCTTGCTGGGCGCTTGCCTGGCGGGGTTCGGCCTGTCGCTGGTGTACCCGGCCCTGGGCGTATTGGCCATCAGCCAGGTGCCCAGCACCAGCCGAGGGGCCGGGCTGAGCGCGTTCGCGGTGTTCTTCGACCTGGCCCTGGCGCTGGCCGGGCCCTTGATGGGCATGATCGCCCTGCACCTGGGCTACCCGTGGATCTTCTGCTGCGCAGCGCTGCTGTCGCTGGGCGGCCTGGGCCTGGTGCTGTTGCTGGCGCGCCGCTCAGCGGCTCACTGATCGGCGGTCTGCATGCCGGCGTGGCTCGGTTCGTTCAGGGTCTGGCTGAAGAACTGCCCGGCCTGGCGCACCAGGTCGCGGTGGATGTCCACGCGGTTGACGCCCTCGGCGTCGTTGCACAGGCCTGGCATGCGCGCTTTCTGCTCGTCATCGCAGGGCGCCATGAAGACAAAATGCCCGGCCCCGGCCAACAGCTTGTAATCCGACACCTTGGGCAGCTTGCGCGCCAGGGCGGCGGCGTTCTTGTCCAAGGCCAGCAGCTTGTCGCTATCGCCACTGTAGATCAGCGTGGGCACCTGCACCTGGGACAGCGCCTGGCGGTTGAACATCAGGCCCAGCGGCGCCATCAGCAGCAGCGCCTTCACCCGCGGGTCGGCGGCGGCGTGCAGGTCGTCGCGGTCCACCACCAGCTCGCCATGGGTCTGGCAGGCGTCAGCGTCGTTGGGGAATTCGGCGCAGTATTTGCGCAGGCGGTCGAGGTTGGGCTGGGCACCGGAGAGGATCAGCGCAGTCTCGCCACCTGCCGAGTAGCCGATCACACCGATCTGGGCCGGGTCGATGAAGGGCGACAGCATCGGCGCCGACAGCGCCGAGCTGATGGCCTCGGAGATCTGCAGCGGCCGGCCGTACAGGTTGCTCACCGCGCCCAGGCGACTGTGGTCCTTGTAGTTGTCACCGGGGTGGTAGACGGCCACCACCACGAAGCCCTTGCGGGTCAGCGCGGTGATCAGGTCATGCAGCGCCAGCGGCGTGCCGGCGTTGCCATGGGAGAGCATCAGCAGCGGGTAACGCCCCATGGCGATGCGCGCATCCTCGGTGGCCTCGACCTTGTAGCCTTCGATGGCCGTGACCTGCTCGCGCTGGTTCGACGGGTAGAAGGCCAGCGCCTGCATGGGCTTGTGGTCCAGCGGGTCAAGGAACGTGAGGCGATGGAAGCCCACGCTCCAATGCACAGGAGGGGCCGCGGACACTTGCACCGAAACCAGGCCAATGGCCAGGCACATGAGAAGATTTGCACAAAGACGCATCATGGGATGCCCACCTTTGCTACCCGCCTGATAGGAACCTTTCGCAGTGATCACAGTGTACGTCCAGTCTGGGCCGCCACCGAATGAAAGGTTAGTCAGCTATGCACAAGCATAACCCGGGCCAAAAGCCGCGCATCATACGCGAATGCCGCGCAAAACAAAGCGCCCGTGGTGCTTTGAGCAACCACGGGCGCCGGGGTTCAGCGTGTTTCGTTGTAATCAGGCAGCGAACAATTTCGAATCGATCTTGGCCTGGGCACCGGCCAGGGCCTTGGTGCGAACTTCGTCACCGTAGGCCAGGCCTTCGGCGCGAACGATTTCGATGTCGGTGATGCCGATGAAGCCCAGCAGCACTTTGAGGAACTCTTCGTGGGCCACGCCCGATGGCTGGCCAGCGTGGATGCCGCCCGAAGTGGAGACGATCACCACTTTCTTGCCACCGCACAGGCCTTCAGGGCCGGCTTCGGTGTAACGGAAAGTAGTGCCGGCCACACAGATGCGGTCGATCCAGGCTTTCAGCTGGGTAGGAATGGAGAAGTTGTACATCGGCGCGCCGATCACAACCACGTCGGCAGCCAGGAACTCGCCCAGGGTGTCAGCCGACAGCTTGGCTTCCACTTCGCCGCCAGCCAGGGTAGCGGACGAGAAGTGAGTCAGGGCTTCGGCAGCCAGGTCACGGTAGGTGACTTCAGCGCCTTCGAAGGACTGGACCACGGCGCGGCTCAGCTGACGGGAAGCGGAATTGTCGCCGAGAATGCTGGAATCGATGTGCAACAGTTTCATGGAAATCTCCTGTCTATGAAGCCGCCGTGGCAGCTGGAATGGTGATCATCCTACCGGGAAGTGGAATAGATGATTAGTCCATTGATATGCGTTAGATTGTCCCACACATGAGACAGTCGGGAAACGCTCCATGCAAGATCTCAACGACCTGTACTACTTCGCCAAGGTGGTGGAGGCCGGCGGTTTCGCCGCCGCCGGGCGCCAGCTGGGCGTGCCCAAGTCGCGCCTGTCGCGGCGCATCGCCGAGCTGGAGGAGCGCCTGGGCGCGCGGCTGCTGCAACGCACCACGCGGCAACTGAAGCTCACCAGCGTCGGCGAGCGCTACCTGCGCCACTGCCAGGCCATGCTGCTGGAGGCGGAGATGGCCGACGAGGTGGTGGCCAGCCTGTCCAGCGAGCCGCGCGGGCGCCTGCGGGTGTCGTGCCCGGTGGGCCTGGCCCACGAGTTCCTGCCCAAGGTGATCAGCAGCTTCCTGCAGGAATACCCCCACGTGCAGTTGGACATGGTGCTGCTCAACCGCCGGGTCGACCTGATCACCGAGGGCATCGACGTGGCTCTGCGCGTGCGCGAGCCGTGGGACGAAGACCCGGGGCTGGTCACCCGGCGCCTGCGCGAGGCCCGCGCCATACTGGTGGCCAGCCCGGCGCTGCTGGCCGGCAACACCATCGCCAGCCCCGACGACCTGGTGGTGCTGCCGGTCATGGGCGCGCTGGAGGCCGACCGCATGGTCCATTTGCGCCTGCTGGACGAACAGGGCAACAAGCGCGACCTGGTGCTGGAGGCGCGGCTGGGCATCGAGGACTTCGTGGTGCGCAAGGCCACCGCTATCGCCGGCCTGGGCTTTACCATGCTGCCGCTGATGCACTGCGAGGCGGAGCTGGCCAGCGGCGAGCTGGTACAACTGCTGCCCGACTGGTCGCTGGGCGGTGGCTGGCTGCAGGCGGTGTACCCGCACCGGCGCGGCGTGCTGCCGGCAGTGCGGGCGTGGATTGACCACCTGGTGAAGACACTCGAGGAATGTGGGGAGCGCTTCATATGATGAACGAGCAACAGCTGGCCGCGTATTGCCTGGGCCTGCCCGGCGCGCAGGAAGACTACAAATGGGGCGGTATCCGCGTGCTGTCGGTGGCCGGCAACAAGATGTTCGCGGTGTTCGGCCTGGCCGGTGACAGCCTGTCGTTGAAGGTGGGCAAGGAGTTGTTCCTGGGCTACGTTGACCGCCCCGGCTTTCGCCCGGCGCCGTACCTGGCACGGGCCCATTGGGTGAGCCTGGCGCTGCCGCTGGCGGTCAGCGACGACGAGGTGCGCGAGCTGCTGCGCCGCTCGCACCAACTGGTGGTGCGGCGGTTGCCGAAGAAGACGCAGGTGGGGTTGTTGTTGGACCTGTGACGCGGCGGCGCCTGGGACGCGGCCTGCGGCCGCTGCTACAGCAACCGCGTTACGCGGTGCGTGGTAGGAGCCGGCCTTGGCCGCGATGCACACGACGCGTAGCAGCTGCCCAAGGCGGCGTCACAGCGCGTGCTGGGTGAATACGTACAACCAGCCAAGCTCATGGGCCGCCACGATCAGCCAGAACACCACCTGGTAGCTGACCTTGCGCGTCTTGTGCCGGAACGCTTGTTGCGCCAGCAGCGCGCCGGGCCAGCCGCCCAGCAGCTCGGCGGCATGCAGCAGCTTCTCCGGGGTGCGCTGGCCTTCGCGACGGGCCTGGTGTTTGTCGCGCCAATACAGGCCGAAGGTCACCAGGCTCATCACCAGATACACCAACAGCACCACCGGCCGGCCACCGCGTAGCAACTGCATTACCACGCCACTGGCCGGCAGCGCGCACAGCACCACCAGCGCCAGCAGCTTCAACTTGAGGTAACGCACCCCAGGCCCCTTCACCGGTTGCGACGCCCGTTGGGCGCCGGCGCTACGGCTGGACATGGTCCCAATCGATCCAGCCGAACCACCAGGTGGCCAGGATCAGCATGCCGAAACCGATGCGGTACCAGGCGAACAGGTCGTAGGTGTGGTTGGCGATGAACTTCAGCAAGCCCTTCACCGCGATCATCGCGAACACGAACGCGGTGACGAAGCCCAGGGCGAACACCGGCAGGTCACTGGCCTGGAACAGGTGGCGGTACTTGAACCCTGAATACACCGCTGCGCCGACCATGGTGGGCATGGCCAGGAAGAACGAAAACTCGGTGGCCGCCTTGCGCGACAGGCCGAACACCAGGCCACCGATGATGGTGGAACCGGAACGCGAGGTGCCGGGGATCATCGCCAGGCACTGGGCGAAACCAATTTTCAGCGCGTCGTGCCAGCGCATGTCGTCCACGTGCTCCACGCGCACCACGTGCTCCCGCTCTTCAGCCCACAGCATGACGATACCGCCGGCCACCAGCGCCACCGCCACGGTCACCGGGTTGAACAGGTACTGGTGGATGGCGTCGGCGAAGATCACCCCCAGCACCACCGCCGGCAGGAAGGCAATCAGCAGGTTGGCAGTAAAGCGCCGCGCCTGGGGCCGGGTGGGCAGGCCGGTGACGATCTCGATGATCTTCTGGCGAAACTCCCAGACCACCGCCAGGATGGCACCCAACTGGATGATGATGTTGAAGGCCATGGCCCGCTCACCACCAAAGTTCAGCAGGTCAGCGACAATGATCTGGTGCCCGGTGCTGGAAATGGGCAAAAACTCCGTGAGCCCCTCGACTATCCCTAGAATCAATGCCTGTGCGGCGGTCCATAAATCCATCAATTCCCCCAAATGGACGCCTGCTCATGGGCAGGTTCCTGATTTTCTTTATAAGTGAAACAACACGCCGAAAAAGCGGCGAAATGCTATCAGAAGACAGTAGCCCACTCCGCTGACAAATCGATGAAAACCGCTCTATTGCCGCACTTTCGTGTATCAAGGTGCGAGCAAAGCCTGCCTCGTTGGCCCGGCCACGGTTACAATCGCCACGTTTGTCCCACGGAATCGGTAAATGTTCCCCACCCCACGCCCACGCCGGTCCGCCGGCCCATGAAAGTCCTGGTACTGACCGGCCCCGAATCCACCGGTAAGAGCGTGCTGGCCCAGGCCCTGCAGGCCAGGTTCGGCGGCCTGGTGGTGGGCGAATACGTGCGCCACTTCATCGACAGCCAGGGCGGCCGCGACACCTGCCTGGCCGATATCACCGCCATCGCCCGTGGCCAGCTGGCCTGGGAGGATGCCGCCCGTGCCCAGCAACCGTCGCTGCTGATCCTCGACACGCACCTGCTCAGCAACCTGCTGTGGAGCCACACCCTGTTCGGCGCTTGCCCGGCCTGGATCGAACCCGCGCTGCTGGAGCGCGACTACCACCTGCACCTGTTGCTGTCGCCCCAGGGCATCACTTGGGTGGATGATGGGCAGCGCTGTCAGCCTGACCTGGAGCAGCGCCTGGCGTTTTTCGCCGACTGCCAGCAGTGGCTGGAAGCTCACCAGCGTCCCTACGCCGTCATCGAGGGAGACTGGCCACAACGGCTGGCCGCCGCCAGTGCCCGAGTGGAAAGATTGCTGGGCTGACGGCAACAAGTGTCCACTTCTGAAACACATGCCGCAGGTGCAAGGCCCGCCGGCAGCGGTTGCAGCAAAACGCCAGCCCACTTGTTAGGCCAGCGTTACACCCAGGTTTGGGGGGAACAACGGCCACTGGCCATTGTCTGAGACCGCTTTTCATTTGGAACTGTCTCAGCGCTGTTACAGCAAAAATCCGGCACTGCCCGCTTAAAAGGCCAACACCTTGATTTAACAGCCATTCTCAAAACTGGCACACGCCCTGCTCTCTTCCTCGCAACGCCAACAGGCCGGCGAACACAAGAAGAGGGATGGCCATGATCGGGACTACCAAACAAGGCATTGCCTGCCTGCTCCTGCTGGGATGCTGCTACAACCTGGCGGCCCAGGCCGCTGGCGACGGCGTCATCGTCATCCAGCGCGAAGTGCAGCCACGCATCGCCACACGCCCGACCATGCGCCCCGACCCCAACCCGGTCACCGTCAACACCAACATGTCCCGCGAAGTGAACGCTGCGGTCAACACCGAGTTGAGCGACGGCGACATCGCCGGCATCAACACCGGCAGCAGCGTCACCCGCCTGATGATGCCCGATGGCAACCTGCGCGGCCTCAGCGCAGTCACCGGCAGCGCCCTGCCGGGCGTCTCCGCCGGCCACTCCGGCGGCGCTGGCGGCGGTATCTCCAACACCGTGAACTCGGCGCTCAGCCAGGGCCTGGCCCCGCTGCAGATGATGACCGGAGGCAAGTGAGATGAAACCTACCCTGCTCTTCATCGCCCTGCTGGGCTGCACCAGCGCCTTCGCCGACAGCAGCGTACCCGTGGTCAACAACGCCGTGATCAGCAATGCCGGCGTCGGCTACAACGGCAACATGGCCGTCAACCAGGCCGCCGGCGACCAGCAACAACAGGCCAATGCCCGGGCCATCGCCAGCGGCACCCAGGCCAGCGCCACCACGCACATCAAGCAGGTTTCCAAGGCCGTGGTCGACCCGGTGATGAACGCCCGGTCGTCGATACAAGGCAACTCGTTCAGCAACGGCAACGGCGCCCTGGGCATCAACCAGACCGCCGGCGCCAACAACCAGCAAGCCAACGCCATGCGCCTGACCACCAGTGCGCAGCCGCTCAGCGTTGACGACAGCGCCCTGTCACAACAGAACGTGGCGCTGGCAAGAGGCTCCGACTCAGCAGGTTCACTCGGCTCCCGCCAGGTCAACACCGATGACCAGGCCTTCACCGGAAGCCGTGGACTGATCCAGCTGAACCAGAGCGCCGGGGTGGGGAACCGCATGGGCAACACCCTGAGCGTAAGGGTCGCTGACTGACCCTCCAAGACAGAAACAACACTTAACTAAAATAAAATAAGTACGGAGAAACACCATGAAACCTACAATGGCCCTCAAGCCTCTGGTCTTCGCCCTTGCTGCCGTCATGGCCGTCGCCGCTCACGCGGGCGACGATCGCAACCAAGGTGGGCATGGCGATCCGCACCATGGTGGTCATCAGCAGCAACCCGATCCCATGCTGCAAATCCAGCTGACCGCTGGTGCTGCAGCCGTGGTGTCCGACGCGCAAACCAGCTCGGGCAATACCGTGGTCAACCAAGGCACCAAGAACTCGGCATCGGTCAATAGCTCCGCTGGCGGCTCGAACGGCAACCTGGGTATCAACGTGGCTGGCGGCGACGCCAACCAACAAGACAACGCCGCTGCCATCGCCACCGCCGATGAAAGCTTTATCTTCGGCAGCGCCCTCTCGCAAACCTCGGCCACTCAAAGCAACACCGGCAACGCCGTGGCCAACTACTCCACCAGCACCAACACCAGCCTCAACGGTACCGCCAACGGCAGCTCGGGCAACATTGGCATCAACGTGACCTCGGGCGACTACAACCAACAGAAAAACAACCTGGCCATCGCCGTCTCCGGCGGTCGTGTAGCCGGCGCCAGCGCCTCGGCCAACCAGACTTCGACTGGCACCGTGGTGGCCAACGCCGCCGACCGTACCTACACCAAGGACACCCTCACCGCCTCCTTCCGTGCCACTGGCTCCTACAAAGGCACCGGCACCGGCACCGTGGGCGACGACTCCCATGGTGGCTGGGACAACCGCGGCGGCAGGGACCACGACAAGGTCGAGCCTCTGAAATTCAAGGAAAGCGGCAGCTTCGAGCTGGGCGGCGTAGCCTCCTATCAAGTGCTGACCCCAAGCGGCTGGGCCAACCCTGTGACCAACACCGCTTCGCTGAACAACTCGCTGAACAACGTGTCCGGCAACGTCGGCGCCAACGTCTCGGCAGGTATCGGCAACCAACAAAGCAACTCGCTGTCGATTGCTGCCGGCAAAACCAGCATGTAATCACGACGGTCTCGAGGGCCCCCGCAAGGGGGCTCTTTTTCAGCTCCACCAAGCAAGGCGACTCGACCATGCGCACTTCTGCCCTCCTGACACTGCTGCTGTTGGCTGGCCCTGCCTGGGCCTCGAACATGTCCATACCCGCCCTGCCTGGCGGTACGGTGATTCACAAGTCGATCCAGAGCATGCGTGAGCGGCACTTTTCCGACCTGGTCCAGCAGAAGACCGACTTCAGTTGCGGCGCCGCCGCGCTGGCCACGGTCCTGCGCCAAGCCTACTGGCTGGACGTCGACGAGAAACAGGTGATCGAAGGCATGCTGGCCCATTCCGACCAGGACACCGTCAAGGTGCAGGGCTTCTCCATGCTGGACATGAAGAAGTATGTGGAAAGCATCGGCATGCGTGCCCGTGGCTACCGCATACCCGCCGACAGCCTGGACAAGGTCAACATTCCCGTCGTGGTGCTGATGGACATTCGTGGCTACAAGCATTTCGTTGTGATGCAGCGCGTGCAACGCGACTGGGTCTACGTCGGCGACCCGGTGCTGGGCCACAAGCGCTACGCCCGTGAAGACTTCGTGAAAGGCTGGAACGGGATCATTTTCGCCGTCATTGGCCAGGGCTACGACAAGACCAACACCTTGCTCACCCCGCCCGTGCCACTGACCGCCAAGGGCCAGCTGGATCAGTTCAAGCCCGTGCAAGACGCGGATCTCATGGACTTCGGCTTCATCCAGAGTGATTTCTTCTAAATAAATAGGGGCATGAAGCTCCAGGAGCACCCGATGAATACTCAACAGTGGCTGCTGGCCGTGTGCCTGGCTGCCAGTGTGCCGGTGCACGCCGCGCCGGCATTCCAACCGATAGAGGTCAAGGACTCCGAGCTTTCCACCTTGCGCGGCCGCTTTGTCATGCCCGGGCGCATCATCAGCTTCGGCGTGGTGATGTCCACCACCTGGCAGAACGCCAACGGCGACATGCTGGGCGCACGGGCGAACATGCAGGTGCAGTCCACCACCATCACCCCGCAGTTCTACGTGCAAACCTTCAATAGCAAGGGCAGCGGCACCGCTGACCTGGCGCAGAACCCCGGCACCGGCATTGTCACCGGGGGCGCCGGCCTGACCACCACCCAGGGCGTGACCCAGTCGGTGCGCGCCGCAGGCGATAACAACAGCGCCTACAACAACGTCGACATCAACGTCTCCCAAGCGAGCGCCGCCCCGACCCCGGCGGCGCCGCAAGGGCAGGTCCTGGCCCCGGGCAGCACCATTACCGGCACCAATGGGGCGGGCAGCCTGACCGTGGCCAGCAATGGCAGCGGCGTGCAGATGTCGATCCAGGCCAACAACAACCAGGGCACCACCAGCCAAGCCCTGGGCCAGGGCGGCCTGTCGCAACTGACTACCCTGCTGGGGGGCTCCAACCAGGTCAGCAACCTGACCCAGCTCAACGTGGTGATGCGTAACAACGTGCCCGCCAGCGGCAATATCGACTCGGGCCTGAGCCAGCTCAGAGGCCTGCGTAACATGGGGTACTGACCTACGCTGCATGAAAATCTGGACTACGCTTCGTCTCAAAATAATGCAGTCAACAGGGACGGCTCACCATGCAACGATCGTTTTCGTTCAATGCGGTTGTCTGCTTAAGCGCTCTGCTTCCCGCAACGCTTTTGCAGGCAGCCCCCGACCCCCAGGTCGAGGAACTCAAGGCAGAACTGCTGCAACTCAAGCAACGTTACGATCAACAGCAACAGGCACTGATGGTGCTGGAACAACGGGTCAAGCAGGTCGAGGAAACCCCCGGCACGCCACCGCCCAAGCGCCTGAGCAAGTCGCCGGCCGAGCCCAGCAAGGCCCAGACCATCGCCACCGGCGCCCCGGGCACCAGCAGTGGTGGTGCCGCAGGCGGCGCGTCGTACGGCCAGTCGCTCAAGGACGACTCCACGCCGGCCCAGAGCGTCAACAACCTGTACGATGAGAACACCGGCTTCTTCGGCGGCGGCAAGTTCAGCCTCGAGACCGGCATCACCTATTCGCACTACGACACCCGGCAACTGGTGCTCAACGGCTTCCTGGCCCTGGACTCGATCTTCCTCGGCAACATCAACATCGACCGCATCAAGGCCGACAGCTGGACCCTGGACGTGACCGGCCGCTACAACATCAACAACCGCTGGCAGTTCGACGTCAACGTGCCGGTCATCTACCGCGATTCCACCTTCCAGTCCGCAGGCGCAGGCGGTTCCACCACTGCCATCTCCCAGGAATCGGTCAGCCGCGACCCCACCATCGGCGACATCAACGCCGGCGTCGCCTACAAATTCATGGACGAGGGCCCCTACCGCCCCGACGCGGTATTCAGCGTGCGGGTGAAAGCACCTACCGGCAAGGACCCATACGGCATCAAACTGGTAAAATCGGCGAACAACGACAACCTTGCCGTGCCAGACTCACTGCCCACCGGCAACGGCATGTGGTCGGTCACCCCGGGCATCTCGCTGATCAAGAGCTTCGACCCGGCCGTGCTGTTCGGCAGCTTCTCCTACACCCACAACTTCGTGAACAGCTTCGGCGACATCGACCCCAACGTCGGCACCAGCATCGGCGGCAAGGTGGACCTGGGCGACAGCTTCCAGGTAGGCATGGGCGTGGCGTTCGCCTTGAACGAGAAGATGAGCATGTCGTTCTCGCTGTCCGACCTGATCCAGCGCCGCGCCAAGATCAAGCAGGACGGTGGCGACTGGCAGGGCGTGCCGTCCAGCGACGCCAACGCCGGGTACTTCAACATCGGCATGACCATCGCGGCCACCGATGCGCTGACCATCGTGCCGAACCTGTCCATCGGCATGACCGATGACGCGCCGGACTTCACCTTCAGCCTGAAATTCCCGTATTACTTCTGATGGTAATGGACGCGGCCTGTAGCCGCTGCTACGAAACCCCGTAGCAGCGGCCACAGGCCGCGTCCCGGCACACTCAACGAATCTGGTGCTTGTGCAGCAACCGGTAAAACGTCGGCCGCGAGATGCCCAGCACCCGCGCGGCAATGCTGAGGTTGTCGGAATGGCGGTTCAGCACGTCGCACAAGGCCTGCCGCTCGGCACGGTGCTTGTAGTCCTCCAGCGTGCCCATGGGCACCACCACCGCGGTCTGGCTGGCCAACCCCAGGTCCTGGGCCTCGATCTGCCGCCCCTCGGCCAGCACCAACCCACGGCGCACGCGGTTGGCCAGCTCGCGCACGTTGCCCGGCCAGTCATGCTTGCCCATGGCAATCAGCGCGTCCTCGCTGAAGCTGCGCGGCCGCCGGCCGGTTTCCTGGCTGTAGAAATGGGCGAAGTGGTTGGCCAGCATCGCCAGGTCGCCATGGCGCTCGCGCAGCGGCGCAGTCACCACCTGCAACACGTTCAGACGGTAGTACAGGTCTTCGCGGAAACGCCCGGCACTGATGGCCGACTCCAGGTTGACGTGGGTCGCCGCCAGCACCCGCACGTCCACGGCGATGGGCTGGCTGCCGCCCACCCGTTCGATGTGTTTTTCCTGCAGGAAGCGCAGCAAGTTCGCCTGCAGTTCCAGCGGCAGGTCGCCGATTTCATCGAGGAACAGCGTGCCGCCGTTGGCCGCCTCGATGCGCCCGACCTTGCGCTGGTGGGCGCCGGTGAACGCGCCCTTCTCGTGGCCGAACAGCTCCGACTGGATCAGGTGCTCGGGAATCGCCCCGCAGTTGATCGCCACGAACGGCTTGGCATGGCGCTGGGACTGGCGGTGCAGGGTGCGCGCCACCAGCTCCTTGCCGGTGCCGCTCTCGCCGCGGATCAACACCGGCGACTCGGTGGGCGCCAGCTTGCTCAGCAGCTTGCGCAGGTCGCGGATCGGGCGGCTGTCGCCCAGCAGTTCGTGCTCGGGCTGGTTGACGTGCACCGCGCCCTGCCCGCGCAGGCGCGCCATGCCGAATGCGCGGCCCAGGGTGACCTGCACCCGCGACACGTCGAACGGCAGGGTATGGAAGTCGAAGAACCACTCGCAGACAAAATCACCGACGTTCTGCATGCGCAGCACGTCCTGGTTGAGCACCGCGATCCACTCGGTGTTGCTGCGGCTGATCAGCTCCTTGACCGCCTCCGGGCGCTCCAGGTGAAAGGGTTGCAGGCGCAGCAAGCCCACGTCGCAAGGGTGGTCGCAGGCCTGGTCAAGCTCGCAGCTGTCCACCTCCCAGCCCACGGTGCGCAGGCCGGGCAACAACTGATGGCAGTCGTCGCAAGGGTCGACAATTAGCAGGCGTCGCGTGTTTGCCATATCGAGCATGACCGGCTCCTTGGCGCCAATAATATAAAAGTTATTAGAAACAGCGAGTTGGCGACCCCGTCTGTAACAGTAGCAATTAACTTGACGGTGCCAAGGACCGTTGGTCTACAAAACTGTTACACGTTTTTACGATCGGGAATTTCGTTGATTTTTCAACGTCAAAACGAACGCTAAAAAGGCCATGAGCAAAAAAGTTTGATCATTTTCCTGCCCGCGTGTGACTTGTTGCCCGGTTGGCAGCATCAGTACAGACAAGCAGACGCAATCGGTAATGACCTTGCCGCCGCCCTGCACACTTTTTCGGGCACACTAGAGAGACTGACCCCATGAACGCCCCACTGCGTGTCAACGAAGCACTTCTGATTGCCGGCCACGCCTTCGAACCCTTCCAGTGCGTGGCCTGGGCCCCACAGGATGGCAACGGCGAACTGAGCCTGACCGTGGTAGACCGCACCCGCAACAGCATTGGTCGCAAGCAAGTACCGAGCAGCACTTATTCGGACCCTGCGCAATGGGCCCACCTGCTCGAAGAAGTACGCGCCGAACTGCGCCAGGACGGTTACGACCTGCAACCCTGGAGCATGCCACAACAATAAGTGGCACTTTGCACCGTGGCAGTAGTGGCAACTACGGATAGCTGGCTAATTAATTAAAATCCGAGTTGCCTTGCCTGCGGCATAACAGCGCAGCACTTATAAAGTGCCTGGCAAACTGTCTATATGTCGATACTCCGCGCCTAGCTGTTTCGCCAATTCAACGGCACGGCCCAGGCGAATCGCCCCCCTTTCCATATCGATCAGCAGCGCCGGGCACGGCAGCGGCTCGATGCCCTCTGCGCGCTTGATACGCCCATCAGTGATCACCAGGCAGCGCTGCTGCTCATGGGGGAAGGCCTTGGCCCGGCGTGCGAGGAACTCGCCCGCCTGGGCCAGCGCGGCCACCAGCGGCGTGCCGCCGCCAGCGCCCAGGGCCTGCAACCAGGGCTGCAAGGCCTGGGAAGCTTTCAGGCCATGGCGCTGCCAGCGCGGCTGCTCGCCGCTGGCCGTTAGCAGGGCCAGGCGCGCGCGGCGGCGGTAGGCCTGGTCGAACAGCTCGGCCAGCAGGCCCTTGGCGTCGGCCAGGGCCTGGTGCTTGCGGGTGGACGCCGAGGCGTCGACGACCACCAGCCACAGCTCATGGGCGCTGGCCCGGCGCTGCTGCCAGCGCAGGTCGACAGCCTTGCGTGGCCGCCCCTGCAACAGCGTGGCGGCCCAGTCCACCCGGCCGAAAGCCGCAGCCCGCACGGCGCCACGGCGCCCCTGCTGCTGCCCGGCCTGGGGTCTGGCACCCGCCCCGGGGCGCGGGCGAATGCTCAGGGCTTTTTTGGCCAGCTCGGCACGTCACGCCGCGCGCCCATGGGCGTGGCCTGGGGCGGCAGGCCGCCCCACTGGCCTTCGCCGCTGGCGGCCTGGGACGCTTGCGCGCCGGCAGGCGGCGGCTGCTCGCCCTGGGGCGCCTCGGGGGGCTGGCGACGGCGATGGCGCAGGGCGAACTCGGCCACTGCATCGATATCCATGGCCTCGATACCCAGGGCCCCGCGCCAGGCGGCGTGGGCCCGTGCCGCGCGCAGCCACACCAGGTCCGCGCGCATGCCGTCGACGCCGGCGGCGAAACAGCGTTCGGTGATGACGGCCAGCGCCTGGTCGTCCAGCGGCACCTCCTCCAACACCTCCCGCGCCAGCTGGCAGCGCTGGCGCAGGGCGTCCTGGCGGCTGGCCCACTCGTCACAGAACGCGTAAGGGTCGGCGTCGAACGCCAGGCGCCGACGAATGATCTGGCTGCGCTCCTCTGGCGCCGGCTGGCCGTCCAGGGCCACGTTGAGGCCGAAGCGGTCGAGCAGTTGCGGGCGCAGTTCGCCCTCCTCCGGGTTCATGGTGCCGATCAGCACGAAGCGTGCGCTGTGGCGGTGGGAAATGCCGTCGCGCTCCACGCGGTTGACGCCGCTGGCCGCCACGTCCAGCAGCAGGTCCACCAGGTGGTCGGGCAGCAGGTTGACCTCGTCCACGTACAGCACGCCGCCGTCGGCCTTGGCCAGCACGCCAGGGGAAAACTGCGCGCGGCCCTCGCCCAGCGCCGCGTCCAGGTCCAGGGTGCCCACCAGGCGTTCCTCGGTGGTGCCCAGGGGCAAGGTGACGAACTGGCCGCTGGCGAGCAGGTCGGCCAGGCCACGGGCCAAAGTGCTCTTGGCCATGCCGCGCGGGCCTTCAATCAGCACGCCGCCGATCTTCGGGTCGATGGCGCTCAGGCACAGGGCCAGTTTCAGCGAGTCGGCGCCAACCACGGCGGCCAGGGGAAAATGCGGGGTATCGCGCATGTCAGGCATCTTCTTCTATATCCAGCAGCAGTTCTTCCAGGGCCTGGCGGTAGTCGCCCGGCTCGCCCCACAGGCCGCGTTGCTGGGCCTCCAGCAGGCGCTCGGTGATGTCGCGCAGGGCATGGGGGTTGTGCTGCTGCATGAAACCTCGGGTGTCGGCGTCCAGCACGTAGGCATCGGCGAGCAAGGCGTACTGGTGGTCGTCGATCAAATGGGTGGTGGCGTCGAAGGCGAACAGGTTGTCCACCGTCGCCGCCAGCTCGAACGCTCCTTTATAACCGTGGCGCTTGGCGCCGTCGATCCATTTGGGGTTCACCGCCCGGGCGCGCACCACGCGGTTGAGTTCTTCCTTCAAGGTGCGAATGCGCGGCAGGTCAGGCTGGCTGTGGTCGCCGTGGTAGCTGGCGGCAGCCTTGCCGCCCAGGGTCTCGGCCGCGGCAAGCATGCCACCCTGGAACTGGTAGTAGTCGTTGGAATCGAGCAGGTCGTGCTCGCGGTTGTCCTGGTTCTGCACCACGGCCTGCACCTGGCCCAGGCGCTGGGCGAACTGCGCCCGCGCCGGCGTGCCGTCGTCGGTGCCGCCGTAGGCGTAGCCGCCCCAGTTCAGGTAAGCCTCGGCCAGGTCTTCGCGAGTCTGCCACAGGCGGCCGTCGATGGCGCCCTGCACACCGGCGCCGTAGCTGCCGGGCTTGGCGCCGAAAATGCGCCAGCCGGCTTCGCGGCGCGCCTGTTCGGCGTCGATGCCCTGGGCCAGCAGGGCCTGCTGCTCGCTGCGCACCTTGGCCGCCAGCGGGTTGAGGTCGTCCGGTTCGTCCAGCGCGGCCACCGCCTGCACGGCGGCGTCGAACAGGCGCAGCAGGTTGGCGAAAGCGTCGCGGAAGAAGCCCGACACCCGCAGGGTCACGTCCACCCGCGGGCGGTCGAGCAGGCTCAGCGGCAGAATCTCGAAATCGTCGACGCGCTGGCTGCCAGTGGCCCACACCGGGCGCACGCCCATCAGCGCCATGGCCTGGGCGATATCGTCGCCGCCGGTGCGCATGGTGGCCGTGCCCCACACCGACAGGCCCAACTGGCGCAGGTGGTCGCCGTGGTCTTGCAGGTGGCGTTCGAGGATCAGGTTGGCCGAGGCGAAACCGATGCGCCAGGCGGTGGTGGTGGGCAGGTTGCGCACGTCCACCGAGAAGAAGTTGCGCCCGGTGGGCAGCACGTCCAGGCGGCCCCGGCTGGGCGCGCCGCTGGCGCCAGCAGGCACGAAGCGCCCGCCCAGGGCCGCCAGCAGGCCGCCGATCTCGGCCGGGCCGCACGCGTCCAGGCGTGGCGCCACGGTGTCGCGCAGGCCGTCGAGAATCAGGTCGACGTCAGCCCAACCAGTGGCGGCAGGCGTGTGCAGCGCCTGTTCGATCAGTTGCGCGGCATACAGCTCCAGGCGTTCGCGGGTGTCGCCGGCGGTGCGCCAGCTGTCCGCGCTGACCGCCTGCAGGCAGGCCGGTCGGGCGCCGTCCCAGCTGTCGCCAAGGTTGCAGTCCAGCGGGTCGAAGCCCAGCTGCAGCGCCCGCCCGAGGGTGCGGATCAGACTGGCGTGGGCGCCGCGGCCATCGCCACGCGGGATGCGCAACAGCGACGCCAGGGTGTCGATGCGCAGGCGCCCGGTGGGCGACTCGCCGAAAATGTGCAGGCCGTCGCGGATCTGCGATTCCTTCAGGTCGCACAGGTAGGTGTCCAGGCGCGGGAGCCACAGCGCAGCGTCGGCGTCGCTGTCCCAGCCGGCATCCAGTTGCAGCTCGCGGTCGATCTGCGCGTCGCGCACCAGCGCCAGGATCTCGCGTTGCAGCTCGCGGGCGCGGCGCGGGTCCAGCAGCTGGGCGTCGTAGTATTCGTCGGCCAGGCGCTCCAGGTCGCGCAGCGGGCCATAGGTTTCGGCACGGGTCAGCGGTGGCATCAGGTGGTCGATGATCACCGCCTGGGTGCGGCGCTTGGCCTGGGCGCCCTCGCCCGGGTCATTGACGATGAACGGGTAGACGTTGGGCATCGGCCCCAGCAGCGCGTCGGGCCAGCAGTGTTCCGACAGGCCCACGCCCTTGCCCGGCAGCCATTCCAGGTTGCCGTGCTTGCCCACGTGCACCACGGCGTCGGCGCCATAGGCGTGGCGCAGCCAGAAATAGAACGCCAGGTAGCCGTGGGGCGGCACCAGGTCGGGGTCGTGGTACACGGCGCTGGGGTCCAGCTGGTAGCCACGAGCCGGCTGGATGCCGACGAAGGTCAGGCCAAAGCGCAGGCCGGCGACCATCATGCGGCCGCTGCGGCACATGGGGTCGGCGCTTGGCTCGCCCCAACGCTCGCGCACCGCCTGCTGGTTGGCCAGCGGCAGGCGCGCGAACGCCGCCAGGTAGTCGTCCATGGCCATGCTCTGGGCGCAGGGGCGCAGGTCGAGGCTGTCGAGGTCGTTGCTGACGCCACCCAGCAACTGCTGGATCAGCGCCGTGCCGCTGGCGGGCAGGCCCTGCACTGGGTAGCCCTCGACGTGCAGGGCACGCAGGATGTTCAGCGCCGCCGCCGGGGTGTCCAGGCCCACGCCGTTGCCGATGCGGCCGTCGCGGGTCGGGTAGTTGGCCAGAATCAGCGCGATGCGCTTCTGGCCGTTGGGCAGGCGCGCCAGCTCGGCCCAGCGCCGCGCCAGTTCGGCGACGAAATCCATGCGCTCGGGGTGCGCGCGGTAGCAGACCACGTCGGACTGGCTGCGCTCGCTGCGCCAGGCCAGGTCCTTGAAGCTGATGGGGCGGCTGATGATGCGCCCGTCCAGCTCCGGCAGGGCGATGTGCATGGCCAGGTCGCGCGGGCCCAGGCCCTGCTCGCTGGCCTCCCAGCCGGGTTGGTTGTCCTGGGCGCAGATGGCCTGGATCACCGGGATGTCGCGGCGGAACGGCCGCAGGTGCGGCGCTTCCGGGCTGGACTGGGCAAAGCCGGTGGTGTTGAGGATCACCGCCGCGCCGACTTCGTCCATCCAGGCCTGCACCTGGCTCAGGCAGCCGGCCTCCTTGAGGCTGGCCACGGCCATGGGCAGCGGGTTCAGGCCGGCCGCCAGCAGGCGCTGGCAGAACACGTCGACGAAACCGGTGTTGGCCGCCTGCAGGTGCGAGCGGTAGAAAATCAGCGGCACCACAGCCTGGCCGGGTTGCCAGTCGGCCTGCCACTGAGCCAGGCCGGCATCATGGTGGGCCGGATGATAGATGGCGGTGCGCGGCAGCGCCTGGGGTTCTGCCCAAGCGTAGTCGCGACCGAGAAACTGGCTGGCCAGGCAGTTGAACAACGACAACGCGTTGCCCATGCCGCCCTGGCGCAGGAAGTGCCACAGGCGTTCGCCCACCTCGCGGCCCACGGTGCCCAGGTCACTGAGCTCGGGGTCGGGGCGGTCGTCGCCGGGCACCAGGATCAGTTGCACGCCGCGTTCCGCCAGCGCCACCAGCTGCTCGACGCCGTAGCGCCAGTAGCCGATGCCGCCGTGCAGGGAAATCAGGATGACCTTGGCGTGGCGCAACACCTCGTCCACGTACAGGTCCACGGAGGCGTGGTTCTGTACCTGCATGGGGTTGGCCAGGCGCAGGCTGGGGAAGTCGTCCGGCAGTTGCCGGGCGGCCTCGGCCAGCAGCGCCAGGTGCGAGTCACCGCTGCAGAGAATCACCAGCTCGGCCGGTGTCTGGCCCAGGTCGGCGATGCTGTCGTCCGGCACGAAACCGCCGGGCTGGGTTCTCAGCAGGTGCATGGCTTAACCGTTCAGGGCAGCGCGCAGCTGGCTTTCCAGCAGGGCCGCGTCCAGCTCCTGGCCGATCAGCACCAGGCGCGTGCTACGCGCTTCTTCGGCGCGCCAGGCGCGGTCGAAGTGCTTGTCGAAGCGGGTGCCCACGCCCTGGATCAGCAGGCGCATCGGCTTGCCCGGAATGGCCGCGAAGCCCTTGACCCGCAGGATGCCGTGCTTGACCACCAGGGTGGTCAGGGCGTCGAGCAGCTGGGCTTCCGGCGCTTCGGGCAGCTCGATGGAGATGGAGTCGAAGGCATCGTGGTCGTGGTCGTCGTGATCATCGTCGTCGTGGTGATGATCATGGTGGGTCAGGCGGCCGTCGATGTGTTCTTCCGACTCGGCGCCCAGGCCCAGCAGCACGTCCAGCGGCAGGCGGCCGCTGCTGGCTTCGATGACCTTGACCGCCGGCGGCAGTTCCTCGGCCACTTCGCGGCGCACGGCGGCCAGGGCCTCGGGCTCGATCAGGTCGGCCTTGTTGAGGATCACCAGGTCGGCGCTGGCCAGTTGGTCGGCGAACAGCTCGTGCAGCGGCGATTCGTGGTCCAGGTTGGGGTCCAGCTTGCGCTGGGCGTCGACCTGGTCCGGGAAGGCGGCGAAGGTGCCGGCGGCCACGGCCGGGCTGTCGACCACGGTGATCACCGCGTCGACGGTGCAGGCGCTGCGGATTTCCGGCCACTGGAAGGCTTGCACCAGCGGTTTTGGCAGGGCCAGGCCGCTGGTCTCGATGAGGATGTGGTCGAGGTCGCCACGGCGGGCCACCAGTTCGCGCATCACCGGGAAGAATTCTTCCTGCACGGTGCAGCACAGGCAGCCGTTGGCCAGTTCGTAGACGCGGCCGGTGGCCTCTTCCTCGGTGCAGCCGATGGTGCACTGCTTGAGGATTTCGCCGTCGATGCCCAGCTCGCCGAATTCGTTGACGATGACCGCGATGCGGCGGCCCTGGGCGTTGTCCAGCATGTGGCGCAGCAAGGTGGTCTTGCCCGAGCCCAGGAAGCCGGTGACGATGGTGACGGGAAGCTTGGCCAGTGTTTTCATCGGATGCCCTTGGCAATATGGCGGGCAAACGGGACGAGAACCGCGGGTGCCGGGCACGCGGGTGCATTCGCCACCGGATCACCCCGCCCGGTTGTAGTGGAAGTCTGTCGAGGCAGGTCTCCTGGCTTGCGGCGTGGGCTCGAAAGCCGACCCTGGCGCCTTCCCGCGTGGAACGCAGTGGCATTGCCGGGGCGCGCACCGCTTACAGTTGCGGGGGCAGCTGCGGCTTGGACCGCATTCCCATCTTGGCTCCGCGTGGCGGAGAACCTCGAAGGTGCAAGGCTACGCAGTGTGGGGGGGAAGGTCAACATCGCCCCGTAGCCGCTACCTGCGGCAGCGGCTACGGGTATAGTGGTGGCTTGCAATGTGCGGACGCCTCCCATGCCTGACCTCTACGCCGGCTTCGGCTGCCAGCGCGGCTGCCCCGCCAGCGTGCTGGCCGACCTGCTCGACACCACCCTCGCCCACCACGGCCTGAGCCGCGGCGACGTGACGGGCGTGGCGAGCATTGACCTGAAGGCCGACGAGGCCGGGCTGCTGGAACTGGCGCAGGCGCTGGACGTGCCATTGACGCTTTTCAGCGCCGCGCAGCTCGCGCCTTTCGAGCCCCGGCTGACCCACCGCTCCGCCGTCGCCTTCAGCCACACCGGCTGCCACGGCGTGGCCGAAAGCGCCGCGCTGGCACTGGCCGGGCCCGGCAGCCAGCTGCGCGTCAGCCGGCAAAAAAGCCCCAAGGCCACCCTCGCATTGGCACAAGCGGGCCCGATTCCCGGATAATCACCGCCTCGCACTTGAATTTCGCTCAAGCAGCATTCGTTTTCTTCAGGATTTGCACATGACCGTCTACTTCATCGGCGCCGGCCCCGGCGACCCGGAACTGATCACCGTCAAGGGCCAGCGGCTGATCCGCCAGTGCCCGGTGATCATCTACGCCGGCTCCCTGGTGCCCGCCGCCGTGCTCGAAGGCCACCAGGCCGAACAGGTGGTCAACAGCGCCGAGCTGCACCTGGAGCAGATCATCGACCTGCTGGCCGCCGCCCACGCCCGCGGCCAGGACGTGGCGCGGGTGCATTCGGGCGACCCGAGCCTGTATGGCGCCATCGGCGAGCAGATCCGTTGCCTGCGCGCACGCGGCATTCCCTTCGAAATCATCCCTGGCGTCACCGCCACTGCCGCCTGCGCTGCCCTGCTGGGCGCCGAGCTGACGCTGCCGGGGGTGTCGCAGACGGTGATCCTGACCCGTTATGCCGACAAGTCGCCGATGCCTGAAGGCGAAGCCCTGCACGACCTGGCGCGCCACGGCGCGACCATGGCCATTCATTTGGGCGTGCAGCATTTGTCGAAAATCGTGCTGGAGTTGCTGCCCCACTATGGTGCCGACTGCCCCATCGCCGTGATCCACAAGGCCAGCTGGCCGGACCAGGATTGGGTGACCGGCAGCCTGGCGGACATTGAAGCCAAGGTAGCGGCCAAGGGTTTCCGCCGCACGGCGCTGATCCTGGTCGGGCGGGTGCTGGACACTGACTGTTTCGGCGAGTCGGCGCTGTACCGCGCCGGCCACGCGCACCTTTACAGACAACCCCTGTAGCAGCGGCAGCCCTGTGGGAGCTGGCTTGCCAGCGAGCTGTTGAGGCCCTAAAAGCTCGCTGGCAAGCCAGCTCCCACAGACGACTGCTGCTACGGAGAATTCAGCCAGGAGTTTTTATGCGCCGGATTGCCTGTTTGATTTATCCCGAGGTGATGAGCCTGGACGTCACCGGGCCGATGCAGGTGTTCGCCTCGGCCAACGAGGAGCTGGCGCGCCTGGGCCGGGCGCCCGCCTACACCCTGCTGATGCTGGGGGAACAGGCCGGCCCGGTGGCGACCTCGGCAGGTTTCAGCCTGTATGCCGAGCAGCGCTACCACGACACCGACCCCGCCAGCCTCGACACCCTGCTGGTGCCCGGCGGGCGCGGCGAGGCGGCGCAATTCGCCAACCAGCCGCTGCTGGACTGGCTCAGCCGCGCCGCCGCGCAGGTGCAACGCCTGGGCTCGGTATGCTCCGGCGCGCTGATCCTGGCCCACGCCGGCCTGCTGGATGGCCACCGCGCCACCACCCATTGGGCCGACGTGGAAGCGCTCAAGGCCTTCCCGGCCATCGATGTACAGGGCGAACGCCTGCACACTTACAGCCGCGCCAGCCGCCAGCGCTTTACCTCGGCGGGGGTCACGGCCGGCATCGACCTGGCGCTGGCCCTGGTGGAAGACGACCTCGGCCGGCCCATCGCCCTGGCCGTGGCCCGGCGCCTGGTGATGTTCCTCAAGCGCCCCGGCGACCAGGCGCAGTTCAGCCCGCACCTGGCGCCCCAGGCCTGCCGCGCGCCGCGCCTGGGCGCGCTGCTGGAGTGGATACCCGGGCAGCTAGGCGGCGACCTGTCGCTGGAAGCCCTGGCGGCACGGGCGTGCATGGCCCCGCGCACCCTGTACCGGGTGTTCATGGCCGAACTGGGGGTCACGCCGGCGCGCTACGTCGAGCAGGTGCGCCTGGAATCAGCCCGCGCCCTGCTGCAAGGCGGCCAGGCCTCGGTGCAGAGCGTGGCGCGGCTGTGCGGCTTCGGCCACCCCGAGAGCATGCGCCGCAGCTTTCACAAGGCCCTGGGCGTCAGCCCGCAGGATTACGCCGAGCGCTTCGGCGTGCAGGCATAAAAAAACGGCGCTCACGGGGCGCCGTTATAATGTTTTTGGAAAGCCACCAACGTTTCGATAACCCACTCCCGATGGCTCTAGAACGGGCTATTCTTCTATTGTGTTCCAGCAAAGGGTTCCTAGAACCAACACTCAAGGTATGGGCCAAGGTATGGGCTGGAGTATGGGCTAGGGTAAGGGTCAGATATACGGGTAACTATTCGTGAAGAGGTCATCATGGCTAAGCTGACTGCGAAAACCATCGAGTCCCTTTTACGCGCCAAGCAGGGTGGGATGACCAGCGACGGCGACGGGCTCTACTTCAAAGTAAGCCAAACGGGAGGGGCCAGCTGGATCTACCGTTACAAAATGGCGGGCCGAACTCGTGACATGGGGCTTGGTACTTATCCAGATACCTCTTTAGCTCTAGCGAGAATTAAGGCTGCCGATTGTCGTAAAACGAGGTCATCTGGAGTCGATCCCCTTGATCTGAAGCAGGAAGAGAAGCGGTCAGCTGCTGAGGCTCTTGAACGTCAAAAAAGAGCACAAATTACTTTTGAAACAATGACTTATGATTACCTGCAGACTCATGGCGCGGACTGGACTGACGGGTGGAGAACAAAGTGGATTCGCAAAATGAAGACGTATGCCTTCCCGCTTATTGGAACGCTGCCACCAGCAGAAATAACTACTGCGCACGTCCTGGATGTGCTCAGACCCATCTGGGGAAGGATACCTCGAACAGCGGACGAGACGCGCCGCCAGATTGAACATGTGCTGGATGCAGCTTCAGCCCGCGGCATGAGACAGGATAGGAACGCGGCGACGTGGCGTGGACATCTCGACAAATTGTTGAGCACAGCAGATAAACGTCGAGGCAGGAGCACGACGCACTATACCGCCATGGCTTGGCATCAACTGCCTGCTCTCATGGAAAACCTAGCTAATCGGACGGAACCCTCAGCGGCATTACTGCGCCTTCTGATCTTCACTGCAGCTAGATTGCATATGGTTAGATTTTCGGCTTGGTCCGAGTTTGATTTTGAGAACGCACTTTGGGTCTTACCCAGCGCGAGAATGAAAACGCGCCGTCCGTTTAAAATCCCCTTGGCCACTCAAGCAGTAGATCTTTTGAACGCCATGCCACGGGCAGAAGGGCTTGATTACCTGTTTCCCGGCCAGGGGAAATCTGGAGTAATGCACAGAAATGCGGCACGAAACCTTCTCCACGATATGGCGCACGCTGGAATAACCCGCCACGGATTTCGTTCAAGTTTTCGCGACTGGGCGTCTGAGCAGACCAACTATCCGCGCGAGGTCTGCGAGTTGGCTCTCGCCCATGATGACCGCAGCCTTACAGAAGCAGCCTATTCGCGCACTGACTACTTAGAAAAGCGGCGAAAACTGATGCAAGACTGGGCTGACTATTTGAGTGCCACTAAGCTAAAACTGTAGGCATGCCTAGCCGGTAACGCCCAAAGCCAGTAAAGCACCCGCTATTGACTGCATCCCCCTCGTTTTCCCGTCGCTGTCGAGGCCGAGGCCGAGGCCGAACTTACCCATGTGTCAATGCCAGACTAACCAACCTTTGCATCGGCACAACTCCAACACCGGCAATGGTTGGCGAGGATTCAGACTGGGCCGTGGACCTCTCGGCATTTGGGTCAATTCAACAGCAGTGCCAACATGCGCTGCTTTCCGCCCGAATACATCGGTGCGTGACCATCTGGACACTAGAAAGTAAGATAGCCCTTTGGCATCAGCGGTGATCAATCAGGCGTAAGGTGGCTCACCGAGCACCCAGGATTTGCGGCCCGGCTCCCCGACTGTTTTTTCTTTTCTTGGGCCGCCCTTTCCAGGCCCACCCGGATCTGGTGCGACGGACTGTATGGATATTCTGAGCTTCCAAAGCGAAAACCCCGCCGAGGTTGATGCATTCAAGGGGGGCAGCCATGATCGAGTAGCGACGGCCATCCACGATTATCTGCGCAACGACAAGAACCATAAGGTCATCGGTCTCGACGGCGAATTTGGCTCGGGCAAAAGCTCCATTTTGCAGATGCTTGAGAGAAAGATTGTCGCAGTAGACCCGGCGACGAGGCTCTGGCTATTTGACTGTGAGCAGAACTACCAAGGCTCCATCAAAAGCAACTTCATCGAGTTATTCACTGAGCAGGTGCTCAAGGCAATTCCACCTAGCGCCAAGGCTTCGCTAACGCACAACGTGCTGAGGAACCGGGACATCGCCTTGGGGCGCCATGTCAGCTACACCAAGGATACCCGCAGCCATATCAGTATCTGGGCCATCCTCCTGATCGCCGGCGGGGTACTTAGCCCCACCCTTCTGCGGGACTATCTTTCGCAGCTTCACCAGCCTGACGCGTTAGCGGGTTGGAATCATGCTCTCTACTTGCTGGGCATCACCTTCCCTGGCATCACCCTGGCCGCAGCGATGATTGCGAATCGCAACAAGGGGAGGAAGAAGTGGAACCTTTCCAGCATTCTGAAAGGGAGCTCAGATGACCACATTACTGAGACCATAGAGATCAGCAAGGAAGTCAGCCCACTGGATTTGAAGCGAACGCTGGCTCAACACCTTGAGGCCGTATCAGGCACCAATTTCATCATCGTGATCGATAACCTGGACAGGCTCCCGCGTGAAGCGTTGCGCACCGTCTGGAGCGATCTGGAGATTTTCACCTCAGTCAGCAACAGCCAGAACCTGAGCATCATCGTGCCCTTCTGTTCAACGAAGGTTTCGAAGTATTTGAATGGCGACAACGAAAAAAGCTACGACTCCAAGGACTTCATTGCGAAAAAATTCCCAGTGGTGTTTCGAGCCCCTCCCATCATTACCTCCGGTTGGAAGGATGCGTTTCGTACGCTCTGGACGCAGAGCTTCGGATCGCTGTCTCTTGAGCAGGCTGATGGCTGCAGCTTGATTCTGAAACGCCACAGCCCTATGGCCGATGGCCTAGTTACTCCGCGCCTTCAGAAGCGCTTCATCAACGACCTGGCCACCACCCTTTTGGTGACTGCCGGCGATCCAGGGATAGAGGTGATCGCGGCCTACATTTCGATTTGCAAGTACAACAGCGTTCCAATCGAAACGCTGCTGCGCGCAATCGATACCCCTAACACGGACGAGGGCACCACCCCACCATTGAAAGCAGACGATCCGGCGAGCCCGGAAAACCTGCGCAAAACGCGCGAGCTTCTGACAGGGCTTTATGGGGAGGACGTGAACACAGGCTGGCCCATTCAGATCCTGCAGGTGCATTTCCAGACGTCGAAAGATATCGCCATCGCAGAATTGATTGATCAGCCACTGGCCAACGCCGTCGAATCCGAGGACGGCAAGAAATTCGCTGAGCTCAGTTGCTACTTCGGATTCACCGACTCCTTCAACCGCTTCCTCGAAGGGCAAATCCCTGTCAAAAGCTTGATGAAAACGCTTCACTTGACCTCTGCCACTGAAGGTTTTGATATCACACCCTTAACTCGCAAAGTTTCGGTAACCCTGGCCAACGCTGGATCCCTCGATGACATCCAAGGCGATGACGCCTACTTCGAGGCCATAAAATCACTCACCAAGTCAGGCCTCAGCAAGGATCTATTCAGGTCGAAACTTAATAGCGTGGCGCTGGACTTCGATGGCCTACACGAGTTCGCTTACGCCGAGTCCGAGACCACTCAGGTAGAGGGAAATGCAGTCAACACATCGAAAACTGAGAAGCGCCCGGGTTGTTTATGAAAACAGAGGCGAAAGCGCGGGTTGCCCTACTCAGAGGCCAAGCCCTTTGTAATGCCATATGAGCCGCGTCAGCGGCCTATGTGGCTATTAGGGAAACTCCGAATAAGTTGCTCATCAGCCGGAAATGGACGGCTTGAGGATGCCGAAAAGCCCGACTTTCAGCCGTTGTTTATTGGAGAACCAAGGCACAGTCTTCGTTTTCTGCCCTCACGGGCGCACCTCTCCCGCAGCAGGCAATAATTGCCGGCGCACCATCCACAGATTCGACAGGGTGTTGAGGCCGATGCCGAATTTACCCGTGTGCCGACGCCAGACTAACCTACGGTTAGATCGGTGTCCCTCTCGCACAGGCATGGTTCGCGAGACTTCAGACTGGGGCAGGGATCTCTTGGCATTTGGGTCAAATCAACATCGGCGCCAACAAGGACTAGTCCCCTAGCCGCCGAACTGCCCGCTCAATCCGCGCCCGCCCCGCATGCGTCAATTTCTGCACCCCTGCCTCGCGCGACACCGCATATACCAACGCCTCCCCCGATAACCCACGCGCCACCATCTCCCCTACCAGCACTCCGAGCTCAGGCAAGCAAATCTCCATCAAACTCCGAATAGCATCCTCTTCATCGGCCCCCCGGAACACAGCCAACCCATCGTGCTCCAGCGCTGCCGGCCAATAAAACACGCCCACCTGTTCTTCCTCATGAGAGCGGAAACGTCCTTTCGCCAACTGGTCGACACGATCCCGAATCCGCGACCCTGTACGCACCCAGCCATGGGCCCGTGCGATACGGCGCGCCAGCACCGTATCGAGCACGGGGCCTTCTTGATCGATTACATAGGCAATCATCTGCTCAAGAATCGGGGTATATCCCGCATCGAAGAACCGATCCGGGTCCACGCCGTCCACCGCCTGGGCCGGGTCTACTTCGCGGTAAATCGGCCGGGGAACCGTGAGCGCGTGCAACGCTGGCGCGTGAGTCGCCGCAGATGCTGGTGCAGGCGCCGCGGCGCCTGCATAAAGCACCTGTGGCAATGCGCCGTCCGGATCATTGGCACCCGGCGCCTGCACGTTTGGCGCCAGTACTTGCCCCACCTCATCGGCAATGGCGATAGCCTCGGCCACCGCAGCGTCCACCTGCTGCCGGGCGGCTTCTTGCGTGGCATCTACCTGTGCCTGTTTAGCGCGAGCGTTCGCCAGCAGCGCCGAAAGGCTCTGATGCACTTTTTCCGCTGTACCGGCCGCGTCAACCCACCAGTCCGTCGACCAGATGCGTACGATGTCCCAGCCCAGGCCGCGCAGCACGTGTTCACGCAGTTTGTCGCGGTCACGAGCCGTGGCACTGCGGTGGTAAGTGGCACCATCGCATTCCACGCCCGCCAGGTAGCGGCCAGGCGCGTCGGGGTCGACGACCCCCAGGTCGATGCGGAAGGACGACACTCCGATCTGGGTGTGAACCTGCCAGCCTTTCTTCGCCAGTACTGCGGCCACTGCTTCTTCGAACGGGCTGTCGAAGCCGCCCACGCTGCCGGAGTTGGCCTCGACCAATGCGGCTGCACCGCGCTCGGCGAATTCCAGGAAGTGCTTGAGGTCCTTGACGCCGACGGCTTGTGTGCGTGCCAGGTCGATATACTCGGGACGCAAGCTGGAGAACACCAACAGTTCATGCCGAGCCCGGGTAACGGCCACGTTCAGCCGGCGCTCGCCACCTTGACGGTTCAGAGGGCCGAAGTTCATGGACATGACACCCGCTGCATCCTTGGCGTAGGTGATCGAGAAGTAAATGATGTCACGCTCATCACCCTGCACGCTTTCCAGGTTCTTGACGAACACCGGCTCAAGTTCCGATTCGGCAAAATACGGCTCCAGCGACGGGTCTTTGCGGCAGGCGTCATCCAGCAGGTCGTGGATGAGTTTCTGCTGCTCGCCGTTGAAGGTCACTACGCCCACGGTTTGGCCAGACGCCCGGAATTCAGGAGATTTCAACCTGGCGACCAGATGCGCGACCAGCGCCCTTGCTTCAACGGGGTTGGTGCGGGACCCGCCTTTCTCGTACACGCCCGCCACCGGACACAGCTTGACCGCTTTGTCAGCCGTGTGGGGCGATGGGAACGTGACCAGTTTCGAGTTGTAGTAACGCTGGTTGGAGAACGCGATCAGGCTCTCGTGGCGGCTGCGGTAGTGCCAGTTGAGGTTGCGAGTGGGCAGGTTGGCGCTGATGCATTCATCGAGGATGCTTTCCAGATCAGCTTCAACATCTTCATCTTCAGCCGTGGACTCAGCGCGATCAAAGAACGAGGTCGGCGGCAGCTGCTTCGGGTCTCCGACCATCACCACCTGGCGCCCGCGCGCCATGGCGCCGATAGCGTCCCACACGGGGATCTGTGAGGCCTCATCGAAAATCACCAGATCGAAGGGCGCAGTACCAGGCGGCAGGTATTGGGCAATCGACAGCGGGCTCATCAACAGGCAAGGCGTCAGCTTGGTCAACGCCTCGGGAGCCCGACTCATCAGTTCACGCAAAGGGATGTGCCGGGTTTTCTTGCCCATCTCATGGCGCAGCAGCCCCCATTCCGAAGATCGGCTGACGCTGTCCTGGCTGGGCAGGTCCGCGCACAGCCGTGCCCGTAGCCAATCACGAGTCAACGCGGTAAAGCGTTCATCCAGCACGCGAAAATCGCGAATGCGCTGTTCGTGTTCAACGCTGACGAAGGTACGAATGACGGCTTCGTTGTCGACCGTCGCGTTCAACCACCAACGGGCGTAGTTCACTTCGAGGTGGCGGCGGACACTGGCGACGCCGGTGCTGCCGACTTCCATGGATTCCACCAAGGTGCCCAAGCCCAGCACATAGGCTTCATCCCTAACCTTGCGCCAGGCGCACCAGGATTTGAGACGCGGCTCGGACAGGACGACGGTATGGCAACTTTGTTTGAACGAGTCCAGGGTCTGCTCGACGACGGCCGCCGCTCCTGGCCCGGTGAAATGCCCTACCGTGACGAACTGGTCGGTGCGCTCCGCCAATTGCGTGAGCTTTTCGCGCAAGGCTACCCCGCCCAGGACAATGGCACCCTCGGGCTCGAGAAGCGCGTTGCCATCGCCAAGCAATGTGTTCAGTGGCGCTTTGTAGGCCGATATCTGCTCAGGATTCAGCGCCAGCTTGGCGAGCGCAGTGGCCAGCCGCGCCTGGAATGCGATGGCTTGATGGACGTGTTCGAGCTTGGTTTTAAGGTCGCTCCACAACGGAATCAACTCTTTTAAATCCACCAGATCAGCCAGCTGTCGTTCGACCCCCGCCCTCTGGCGAAGCAGCTCGAAGTCAGCCTTCAGCAGGGCACCGCAAGTACCGGCCTCAACCAGTGAGTGCTCGTCCGACAGCTTGCCGCGCTCGACGATTTCATGCTTGTCGGCCTGGAATTTAAGCGCCGCACGGAGCCCATCGACGTAAGTATCCAGCCCTTTCCACAAGCCGTGCACTTGCTGGTCGAGGGAACCCAGTTCGACCATTTCACCATCGAGCCGCACTATTTTTCGCAGTCGGCTGAGCTCTGCTTTCAACGCTTCGCCCAGGTGGCCTTGATCTACCGCTTCGAATCCTTCATCCGTCCAAGTGTTGTTGGCCTTCTGCGCGCTGATCGCCTGCTGCAATCGAAGGCTGACTTCCAAATGCAGGGCATTCGACTCGGCGCCCTTCCAAACCGCAGCCGCTTCGCCGGTCGGTTCAAGCGCATGGATGGCTTTGCGTACGGCGCGAATCTGGCTCCAGGTATCCAGGTCCTTGCCCGCATCCAGTTCACCAGGCGCTGCTTGCGTAGCCGCCAGCACGGCCGTGATTTGCCGCTTGGCAAACCAGGACTTGGGCCAAAAGGTGGCTTCGGCCGCATTCCATTGCTGCTGTAGCTGGTCGATATTCAACGCTTCGACGGAGTCGGCATAGCTCACCGACAACTGCTGCTTGAGCGCCGCTATCTGCGCCAACAAGCCAATCGCCTGGGTCAGTACCGTCTGGGTCGATTCGGACCAGACCGGGCCCACCTGCTCCAACGTCTCACGGCGTTGCTGGAGTAAGTCCAAGGCGTGCTTCGCTTGGGTGACTACGGCTGACGGCCAGGGTGCCGAAAGGCCGGCGCTCAGTTGACGATGTTGCTCGATGTGCTCACAGCCGTCCCCCAACCGCTGGGCCAAGGTACGGGCATCGGGCCTCAGGGCGAAGCGCCAATCATGCCCTGCCGCTTCAGGCAGAACCTCGGACAAGGCTGACAAGCCCTGCAAGCCAGTGTGTGTGAGAGCTGCCGAAGGTAACCCAGTCAACTCGATAAACTTATCTGCGGCGCGCTGGACGGCCTCAGCTGCCGGAATGGCGTCGCGCGCAGCTTGTACAAAATGCTGCTGCCAGTGGGGCGACCAATCTGTCTGCCCGACTACAGACAGTGCATGGCCTGCCAGTTGGTCGAACCCGACAGCCTGAGCGTTGACCTCCAGCCGGTCGCCTACTTCACGCAGGTCAAGCAACGCCTTGTGGTCGTGGAACTCCGGGGTCGGCCACGCCAACGAAACATGCGGCACGTCTACGCCGTCAGTGACGACACCAATGGCTTCATAGATGGAATAACCGTTACGGTGGCGACGGTGCAGACGTTCCACATACAGGTTCAAGCTGTCGCGCAGCGCACTCAAACGCAGGGCTTCGGCCTCCCACGCGGCGGTGTCGACCTGCCCCTTGGCTTCCCAGGCAGATTGCAGCTGAGCCAGCACATCGGTCTTCCGGGCCTTGCTGGAGTGGACCTCCAGACAGAACTCCCCAAGCCCGATTTCCCGAAGCCGACGATACACCACATCCAGCGCTGCGATCTTCTCAGAAACAAACAGCACGCGGCGGTTCTGGGCGATGGACTGCGCGATCATGTTGGCAATGGTCTGGCTTTTACCCGTGCCTGGCGGGCCGATCAGCACGAAATCCTTGCCCTTGGAGGCGGCCATCACGGCGGAAAGCTGCGAGGAGTCGGACGGCAGCGGGCAGAACACGTCGGCCGGACCGAAGTCACGGTCCAGTGCCTGGGCCTCAGGGAACGTCAGGTCAGAAGCGAACGAGTCTCGCGGCGTGTCCAGCAGGTGCTGAACCACCGGACTTTGCCGCAGGTGCGCCTCGTTCTCCGCCAGGTCCTTCCACATCAGGTATTTGGCGAACGAGAACATCGACAGCACTACGTCTTCATTCAGCTCCCAACCTGGTACGTCCTTGATCGCATGACCGACATGCCGCCAGATTCCAGCGATATCCAGGCCTGAGTCGTCCTGCGGCAGCTCGTGCTCGAGCGACCCAAGCCCAAGCTCGAAGTCCTGGCGCAGCATCTCGATAAGCGTGGGGTTGAAGCGTGGCTCATCATCGTGCAACACGATGGAGAAACCAGACCGGGCGCTCCTGCGTTCAAGCGTAACGGGGATCAACACCAGGGGAGCGCGGTAGCGTTGGTCGGCACGATCCTCGCGTGTCCAGCTGAGGAAGCCGAGTGCCAGGAATAGTGTGTTAGCCCCGCCCTCTTGCAACGCGGTTCGGGCGCCGCGGTAGAGTTCGGTGAGCCGTGAGTCCATTTCCACACCCGACAGCGCGACGAAGACTTCCCGCCGCTTCAGCGCATCCTCGGCATGGCGACGCCGCACATCTTCCCGCTCACGCTGTTCGTAGAGCGCACGCTCGCGAGGGTCCGCGCCGTCCATCAAGTCTGGGCGGGTCAGCAGGCGAAGTGATTGGCCACTGGCCAAAAGATCCTCGAGCGCACCCGGGTCTGGCGCTTCGAGCTTGAGGGCGCGCTTGCCGGTCTTGAAGTTGAGCAGGTTATTCTTGAGGGAGAGGTCCAGGAGCTTACGCTGCCAGCGGCCCAGGCGGTCTGCCGGGTCCAGTCTGGAAACATCGACGTCTGCTACCTGAGCGTTATCGACTGGCAGATCCGCGTTACTTTCAACACCAAGATTCGATATCCCGGCCTCATCAGTGTCAACCGGGCGCGCGACTTGCGCTTCCGCGCTAGCAAGCGGTTTGATGCGCTGTAGCCGTGCTCGCCGAATATCCAACAGCATTTGGAATGGCACTTCCGCGTCTTCGGCAACCTGAAGGGATCCCCGCTCCGCCGCATAAGAGAATGAACAAATGGGGTGCTGAGTGATGAGGGTCGTCTCGAACAACACCAGCTCTTTCAGCTTTACCCGCTTGCGGATAGTGGTGACGTCGTCGACCAGCGCCGTGGTGAACTCCTCGGACTTGAGCCACAGGCCGGCGAAAGCATGGCCATGGGTAAAGACCATCACCGGGTTCAGGCCTGCCTGCTCCAGTGCCGCACAGAAAAACAGCGCCAGATCCAGGCACGTGGCCAAGCCGGTATCGGTGACTTGGCTGGGGCTGCGGACCTTTTGACCAAACTGCTCGAAACTGGCGGGCGGTAGCGCGTAATCCAGCTTCATGCGCGCCACGGCAGCCCAGATCGCCGAAGCCAACTCCCACGCCCGCTTGGCGCCCCCTTCGTAGCCATCCAAAGCCGACGGCCTGTCGCTTTTGCGCAACACATCCGCCGCCTGCTTGAGCAAGCGTTCAACGGCGCTGTCGTTCGGCTGCACAAAGGCGGCGGTCATGTCGGGTATGTGTGCCAGACCGCCCCACTGGTTGCGAGGTAACAGTTCAACCACATGCTCAGTGCGCAGCACCTCTGTGCGGCCAGCGCCGGCTTCACGGTCGTCGGCTTCGAGCAAGAAAGTGAAGGTTGAGCTTTCTGCTTCTGTCAGACGCCCTAGCAATGCGCCGTCGAGCACCAGGTCTAGGCCAGGGATGATCTGGAATGCTCCTGCACTGATCTCATCAATGCGCCAGATCTTGGGTTTGAACACCGCTGGCGACGAAGTCAGGGTAAGCGTTGCATTCAAGTAACGCTTATCCGTTTCGTTCAAAATCCGCAGTTCGCGAATGACCGGGATAGCGTTTTGGAAATCTGCCAGGTTAAGTTTGGAAACCAGCGTGGCGAGGATTTTGAGTTCTTTGGGCAGCGGGGCTTCAGGTGCCGGAACAGGCTGAACGGAATCGTCCATGTGCAACCATCCTTGTCATGGTGCCCAAGGGAGTGCGGACGAGCGCCCGATCTTGGTAGGCCCCGCTCAGGCTAGTGGCGCGATGATAGCGCTTCTTGGGTGGGGTGGTAATCAGCCTTTGGTCGTCGGACGCGTGTTCTCTAGCAGATGACCCGGCATGGTTGGGGCAGGCCAAGCGCTACCGACGATAAACCACCAACTCCCCGGACGTAGCAATCACCAAGCTATTCCCCGACCAGGAAAACCCAAACGCCCTCAACTCGCGCTCGACCGCCAACTTATGAAAAGCGCAGGGCTGTTTATAACGTTCCCCATACAGCCAAGACCCCGGTTCCACCAACAACAGATGATGTTCCGGCCAACTCAGCGTCACGGTCTCAACACACCACCCATCCGGTGACGCAACGGGCAGCCCGCCCCCGCTGATCCCTGACGTTCGTATATTCATGCCGGCGAGCGGGCCTATTCCTTCGCACTCCAGGTAGGCATCGGTCAGTACATCGTCGGCATAATCGCGCGCGATCTTCGCTCCCGTAAGGCAATCGAATACGCCACGCCCTGAACTCGACACCACCAAAAGCAGCTCTGAGTCGCGATGAAAGCCGATGTCAAACAACCCGGCTACGCAATCTCGTGCGGCCTCGATCCACGGGCTGGGGGGCGGGGTTATCTTTCGATCATGAATTGCGCAGCGCAGCGGCGTCAGATGGTCAGTGATCATTCGCGTTTTTATCAATTCCGTTATCGGCTAACCTTATCATGGGCTACCCTGGGGCCCATCACCATCAGATGGCCATTATCGCAAACTCTGATGTAGCCGATACTGAACCCTGTCCCCGCCCGCACCAGGAACGCCTCTTCATGGACGACTTTCTCCAAACCATAGCCCTCCTCCGCGCCAAGTATCAGCGCCCACCCGGCTTCAACCTCTTCTCGGTGCTACGCAGCTCCAGCGACGAAGTCCGCCTCCACTCGCGGTTCCTCGCCTTCCTGCTCGACCCCAAGGCTACCCACAATCAAGGTTCAGCCCTGCTTGGTCTGTTATTGAAGCGCCTGGGCATCCAAAACTTCGATATGGCGCATGCGAGGGTCGACGTCGAATATCAGAACATCGATATCCTCGTCCGCAACCGTGCCGGGCAAGCCGTCATCATCGAGAACAAGATCTACGCAGGCGACCAGGAGGAACAACTCTGGCGCTACCACCAACGCATGCAGGCTGAAGGCAGCAGCGAGGTCTGGACCACATACCTCACACTCGACGGTTCCGAGCCTGATGAGCAAAGCAGCAAGGGCTTGCCTGTCATTCTTGTGAGCTACGAAGCCGAGATCATCGCTTGGCTCAAGGACTGTATTCCACTGGTTGCCCGCGAGCCGGGGGTTCGGGAAAGCCTGTTTCAGTACATCGAGCTGCTTCAGAAACTGACATCGAGCGACCAGGACGAGACGTACATGAACAAACTGAAAGAACAAATTTTGCAGGGTGACAACCTCTTCCTGATCGCGGACCTCAATCATGCGTTCAGGGCGGTGCTCGCTGACTTGCAGTTGGATATCTGGGAACGCATGGCGGCGCAGCAGGCGAGCAAGTACTCACAGATGGGCAATCCAGAAATTACCGCTACCAAGGAGGCAGTTTGCGCTTATTACAAGCGGGCCAAAAACAGTAAGTACATTGGCGCCTATTTCCCCTTCACCTTCATGAAGGGGGGAGTGTATATCGAGCTTAACCATCGCCTTTACTGCGGCTACTACTGTGACGGAGAGGAGTTTCCGGAAGACCGTCAACGTTTGCTGGAGCTGAGCCGGGAAATTGCGCCCGCAGCTCGCGGTTCGGATGCACTTTTCTGGAAGTACCCAGCGCTCAATGTGAATCTGCACACCCCATCGAATGAGGATCTCGCGCTGCTTCGCGACCCGGAAACCCGGGAGGTTATTGCGGTAGGTTTGCTCAATGATGCGCTCAGTTTGTGGCAACGTGCGCACGAGAGGTTTGCGTAACCCCAAGAAAATACACTTGGACCAAGCTGCGCCGCTGATGGCCAGCGCAGCCTGCGGCAGCGGCTATGGATTGAGGTGAATGTAATCCAGTAGCAGCGGCCGCCACGCCGCGTCATGCCCGCCGCGATACAGTTGGGATTTGGCGTGGGCCCCGGACACAGCTTGGCGGCAGCTTACAGGACTAGGGACTGCTCCCCTAGTCAAAGCGTCAGTGGCGACAAAGCGCGGGTCGTAGTAGCGTTTAGCCTTCAGCAATCCAAGGAAGGTGGTCTGGCGGCGCTGCCAAACCAGGCGCTCCATGATAATCCAGCACGCAATCTCGCCCCTGATCGCAAGGCGGTTTTGGGCTGCCTGAATGATGGATGGGACCAATAACTCTACAACGCGTTGATTTACATATAAAAAACTAACAATCTTTTCCCATACTTACCAATGTTGTACCGCTTTGCGCTTCCGCAGCTTCAAAAGCTGTCCTCTGCGCGGTCAACGGCGATCCCAGCCGTATGCATTCAGCAGTCGCTGTGCAAGAAGATCCGGATGAGCATTCGTACCGGGTTCTTCAATCCCGATGAGGCTAAGTACGCTAACGGTGTCAACGTCGAATTGCCCTATCTCACGGACGATACAAGGCTGATGACCAAGCTTGCCGTCGAGGCGGTTCCTATGCCCGTACAATTCAAAGACGGCGGGGCATCACAGACAGGCCTTTCTGAGGTGCGGTTTTCGGCTAGATCGCCTCTCCCTGCCCTGTTCTTAAGAACACCTTGCCGCGGCCAAATCTGTCTAAAAGGCGACTTCACTTGGGTATCCATGAAAGCGATAGCCGGCATCCTTATTAACCATTTTACAGCCACATTCCCGCCTCAGTAGTCTCAAGTTACTCCCTGCTCAAGCCCACCGCCTGGGCGGGAAAACAATAACAACAACCATAACGAGTAACGGTGATGACCCACTTCGCGGACTCTCGACCACCTTTTGCCCTGGGCACGTTTTCAATCGCCGGTGCCCGGCCCTTTGCCGGTATCGTGTTCGGCGACCATGTTGTCTCGATCGCGTCATTGTCGCCGCTGTGCGCAGAGATGAACCTCGCTGTTCCGCCCGTTCACGACCTCTTCGAACTGCTCCAGGACTGGCCTACCGTGGGCACTGCCTTGGAAGCTGCCATGAAACAATGGCTGGGGGATGAGGCATCTCGGACCGAGTTACGGCAACTGGCGACGCCGGTGTCCGAGCTCAAAGTACACCCTCCCCTAGATCGTCCCCGGCAGGTTTTCTGCACCGGGGCCAACTACTTCAAACACGTCGTGGACCTGCTGGTGGCGGCCGGGCCCGGTGAGATGCCCGATACCGAAGGCATGAGCAAGTCTGAAGTACGCGCATACGTGGAGAACTTGATGCACGAGCGCAAGCAACACGGCTCGCCTTACATGTTCACCAAACCCACCGGTTGCATCAACGGCCCGCACGACCCCATCGAAATTCCGCGCCACACGCAAAAGGCCGACTGGGAGCTGGAGCTTGCAGTGGTGATCGGCAAGCCTGCCCGCCACGTGAAGCGTGAACACGCCCTGAGCCATGTGGCCGGATACACCATCGCCAATGACTTGACCAACCGCGACCAGATCTGGCGACGCGACGACATGAAGGCCATGGGTACTGATTGGGTCGCCGGCAAAGGCAGCCCCACCTACCTGCCGCTGGGCCCCTACATCGTGCCGGCCGCTTTCGTACCCGACCCGCAGAACCTTCGCCTCACCCTGAAGTTGAACGGTGAAGTCAAACAAGACGAAACCACCGCCGACATGCTGTTCGACGTAGCCAAGCAGATCGAATACCTGTCCAGCCTGGTTCAACTCTACCCCGGCGACATTATCTGTACCGGCTCGCCGGCCGGCAACGGCGCCCATTACCAACGCTTCCTGCGCAATGGTGATGTCATCGAATCGACCATCACCGGGCTCGGCACTCAACGCAACGTCTGCAAACAAGAAGGACAAGAGCAATGATCAACGGTATCGAAACACTCCTGTATGGCGTCGACGACGTCGAGTTGTGCACCCGCTACTTTGTCGACTTCGGTTTGCCGTTGCTGGAAAGCTCCGAGCATCACGCGCACTTCCGCCTGGACGAAGGCTCGAACGTGATTATCCGTTCGATCGATGACGCGCAGATTCCCAAGAACAGCATCGTCGGCACCGGCGTTCAGGAAGTGATCTGGGGCGTGGATACCCAGGACAACTTCCAGCGACTGGTCAACGGCCTGCGCAGCGACCGAGAAGTGCGCATCGACGCCGATGGCAGCGCACACTTCTACAGCGACGACGGCTTGGCCATCGGCCTCAAGGTATTCACCAAAAACCCAGTCGTTTCGGCCCCCAGCCCCAGCAACTCGCCGGGCAACATCAACCGCATCAACCAGCACCGCAAGTGGATCGTCAAGGCTCGCCCAAAGACCATCCAGCACGTGGTGTTCCAGACCCCGGATGTCGATAAGGGCTGGGCGTTCTATCGCGACCGTCTGGGTTTCCGCCTGTCCGACATCCAGAAGGGTTTCGGTATCTTCGGTCGCGCCCCAGCTGCCCACGACCACCACAACATCTATTTCCTCAACGCCAACCTGCCCTTCAAGGGGCCTGACGTCTGGGGCATGGATGGGCAGATCCGCTTCGACCACGTGAACTACGGCGTGGACGACGTTGACGAGGTGATGGTCGGCTCCAACTACATGCAGCGCCAAGGTTGGCCGCAATCGGCGTGGGGCCTGGGCCGCCACCGGATTGCCTCGTCACTGTTCTGCTACCTACCGTGCCCCACTGGCGGGCAAGCTGAATACGGCGCCGACTCTGATCACATCGACGACAGTTGGGTGCCGCGGGTATGGAACCCCATGTTTGGCTTCTTCAGCTTCATCACCAACATGGCGCCGTTCATGCTGGATGCGGCGCCGTGGGAGTACGAGTACGCCCCCGGTTATACCCCGGAAAAGAAACTGACTGCGGGCCAGTACCAGCACCAGGCCGAAGTCTCGGCGAACAAGGGTTAAGCCGATGAGCACCTACCCTTACCGTCTGGCCACGCTGTCCAAGCCCGGTTGCCCGCCCTTCCCTGCGCTGGTCAAGGATGAGCACGCCATTGCGCTGAGGGCCTTGCGGCCTTTGGCGCTGCAACTGGGCTACCCGTTGGTGGGTGTGGACGACATGGCAGCGCTGTTGGGCCACTGGGCAGTCAACCAGCCTGCGCTGCAGCAGGTGGCCCAGCACCTGGACGTGGCGACACATCCACTGGCCACGCCAGTGAGCGCCTTGCGTATCGAGGCGCCCGTGCAGCCCACCCAGGTGTTCTGCACCATCGGCAACTACCGCGCCCAGGTCATCGAAGCCACCGTGGATGCGCACCTAACCAAAGGCGGCAGCCAGCACGAGGTCGAACAGGTGCGAGCGCAAGCCGAAGCCTTCGTGGAAGCACGCCGTCAAGGTGAGCCCTATATCTGCTTGAAAGCGCCCGCCTGCGTGGCGGGCCCTCATGATCCGCTATATCTAGGCGTCGAGGCCGGGCAGGTGGACTGGGAGGTAGAGCTTGCCGTAGTCATCGGCACTTCCGCCTACCAAATCAGCGAAGCCGACGCCTTGGCCCATGTGGCCGGGTACACCGTGGCCAACGACATCACCCACCGCGACCGTGTGTTTCGCGCAGCACCAGCAGGGTTCGGCACCGACTGGCTGCAGTCCAAGTGCACCGAGGGGTTCCTACCCCTGGGACCGTACCTGCTACCCGCCTCGCTCGTACCGACACCGGCCGAGCTACGCCTGCAGTTGAGCGTCAATGGCACGGCGATGCAGGACGACTACTGCGCCGACATGATTTTCGGTATCGCCCGGCAGGTTGCCTATATCTCCCAGCATGTTCGCCTGTTGCCGGGAGACGTCATCTGCACCGGTTCGCCGGCTGGCTTCGGGGTTCATCACCAGCGCTTCCTGCGCGATGGCGACTGCGTGACCGCCAGCATCGAGGGCTTTGGCCATCAGCAGGTCAGCGTCCACCAGGCCAATACCGTGGCAGCTTCTTCAAGGAATGTTTGATATGGGCACACAACCTCACATCGTGCTATTGACCGACTTCGCTTGGCCGGACGACAGCGTCGAGCGCAGCATCATCGAAGGCGCCGGCTTCAAACTGGTCAGCGGACCGGCCAAACCGGCTGCCACCGACGTCATCGAGGATTTGGTACGCGAGCACCAGCCCGCCGCGATCCTCACCTGCTGGGCGCCGGTGTCCGCCGACGCCATCGCGGCCTCCAGTAACTTGGGCATCGTCGCCCGCCTGGGCGTGGGCTTGGACAATATCGACGTGCTTGAAGCCTCACGCCGCGGTATCTGGGTGACCAATGTCCCAGATTATTGCGTTGAGGAAGTCTCCGATCACGCCGTGGGCTTGGCGTTGGCTTGGACCCGCGGGCTGGTCAGCTTCGACCGCAACGTCAAGGGCGGCGCCTGGGACCCAGCCGGCGCACAGTTACGCCGCTTGGGTAACCTAACCTGCGGCATTCTGGGTTATGGCCGTATTGGTCGCCGTACTGCGCAAAAGCTGGCGGCGTTCAACGCTCGCCTACTGGCTTACGACCCCTTTCCGCCTGAAGCCGAGCCCGGCGTGGAGTTCGTCGACCTGACGAGCCTGCAGCAGCAGTCGGACATTTTAATCGTGCACGCACCACTGATCGACAGCACCCGCCACCTGATCAATCGCCAGACCCTATCGCAGCTCAAGCCTGGGGCCTTCCTGATCAACGTCAGCCGCGGCGCCATCGTCGAGAACGAGGCGCTGATCGAGGCCCTGGAAAGCGGCCATCTAGCGGGCGCAGGCCTGGATGTTCTGGACAGCGAGCCACAAGTGCCTCAGGCACTGCTGCGCAACCCAAACGTGATCCTGACACCGCACGTGGCTTTTTCGTCCGACGCCTCGCTGCTGGAACTCAGAAGGCGTGCCAGCGAAGAAGTGGTCCGCGTGCTGCGCGGCGAGCGGCCTGTACAACCTCGAAACACCCCTCAACACTGAACGACCGAGAAAAATTATGTCTACACGACTTATAAAAACCGTTCACGCCCGACAGATTCTCGACTCGCGTGGCCGCCCCACCGTTGAGGTGGACATACAGTTGAAAGACGGCACCCTGGCCCGCGCTGCGGTACCGTCCGGCGCCTCCACCGGTGCTGCCGAAGCCCACGAGCTGCGTGACCGCGATCACCGTTACTACGAAGGTCGCGGTGTGCGTCAGGCCGTGGCAAACGTCAATGGTCCGTTGCAGAAGGCCTTAGTGGGCCGCGATTGCATGGATCAGCAGGCCTTGGACAACCTGCTGCTGGAGCTGGACGGCACGCCGCAACTCAAGAACTTGGGCGCCAACGCGATCCTCGGTTGCTCGCTGGCCATCTGTCGCGCCAGCGCCGCCGCCAGCGGGCAACCGCTGTACCAACGCATTGCGCAACTGGCCGACGTCAACGCGATCTCGATGCCAATGCCCATGGTCAACATCCTCAGCGGTGGCCTGCACGCGGGCTGCGGGATGGATGTGCAGGATTTTCTGGCCATCCCCGCCAGTGCAACCTCCATCGAGGAGGCCATCCACCAGGTATCGCGTATTCGCAGCGCCGCTACCCGAGTGATGGAGCGTCGCGGCCTGACCACCCTGCTGGCTGACGAAGGTGGCCTGTCCCCGGGCTTCGCCACCGGCCGCGAGGCGTTGGAACTGATGGTCGCCGCCACTGAGGAAGCAGGCCTGGAGCCGGGCAAGGACATGCTGATTGCCATCGACGTGGCCGCCAGTTCCCTCAAAGGCCCGCACGGCAGCTATCGCTTCGCCCGCGAAGGCCGTGACTACCACAGTGACGACATCATTGAGATGCTCGAAGGCTGGGTCGACGACTTTCCTATTGCGTCCATCGAGGACGGCCTGGACGAGGAAGACTGGGCCGGCTGGGCCAGGCTCACAGCGCGCCTGGGTCATCGGGTACGGCTGATTGGCGACGACCTGTTCACCACCCACCTTGAGCGGGTGAAGCGCGGGATTGAATCCCAAGTCGGCAATGGCGTGCTGGTCAAGGTCAACCAAAACGGCACGCTCAGCGGCACCCTGGCGGTGATCGAAGCGGCGCGCAACAACGGCTATTCGCCGGTGGTCTCGGCACGTTCCGGGGAAACCGAGGACAGCTTCATCGCCGACCTCGCGGTGGGTACGGGCGCAGGGCAAATCAAGATCGGCTCAGTGCGCTGCTCCGATCGCCTGGCCAAGTACAACCAGTTGCTGCGCATCGAAGAACAAAGCGCGGCCGTGTTCGCCGGCCTTTCGGCGATTACGGTGCAATCATGAGCCAGCCGGTTATGACAGCGCCCGAGCAAGACGTCGCTCCCCAGCTACAAGCATTCCTGGTCTCTGCCGGGCTGATGGCGCACGGCGCCACAGCGCGCTGGACACCGCTCACCGGGGGCGTGTCGTCCGAGATCTGGAAGGTCGAGACTCAAGGCCGCACGCTCTGCATCAAACGCGCTCTGGCTAAACTCAAGGTGGCTGCCGATTGGGAGGCGCCGCTGTCGCGCAATGCCTACGAATGGGAGTGGATGAAGTTCGCTGCTCTGCAGGTACCGGGCGCGGTGCCCACTCCCATCGCCCAAGACCTGGAGGCTGGCCTGTTCGCCATGGCCTTCCTGCCACCGGAGCAATTTGGCCTGTGGAAGCAGCGTCTGATGGATGGCGATATCGACTCACAGGTGGCCGGTGCCATTGGCTCGGTCCTGGCCACCCTGCATCGAGCCAGCGCCGACTCTCCAAGCCTTGCGCAAGCCTTTGCCACGGATGACAACTTTCACGCCCTGCGGATTGACCCGTACCTGCTCGCCACGGCGCGCCGCCATCCCGCGCTTGCCCCACGGCTTGAAGAGCTGGCACGCATCACCGCCACCACTCGAATCGCGCTGGTGCATGGCGATATCAGCCCGAAAAACATCCTAGTCGGCCCAAATGGCCCGGTCATTCTCGACGCTGAATGTGCCTGGTATGGCGACCCTGCGTTCGATGTGGCGTTCTTCCTGAACCACTTGCTGCTCAAATGCGTGGTGAACCCAGGATTCAAGGACTTGTATCTGCAATGTTTCCGGGCCTTCGAGCACAACTATTTCAGCGAAGCTCGCCAGGCAGCGATCCTGACGCGCGCAGCAGCGCTGCTGCCCGCGCTGCTATTGGCTCGCATCGACGGCAAGTCGCCTGTGGAATACATCACCGTCGAGTCCGACAAACACCGTGTTCGCGAGTTCGCCAGCCGGCTGTTGCTGCAACCGCCCGCCACGCTTGAAAGCATTGCCGTTCAGTGGAGCGCGCAGATCTAGTCGTCGTTCACTGTCACCCATCAAAACAACAAGGACATGGCCATGGGCAACAAAACGCAAAAAATACTCATCGTGGGTGCTGGTATCGGCGGCCTGTCCGCCGCCATTGCCCTGCGTCAGAAAGGGCTCGACGTTGACGTACTCGAGCTGTCATCGCAGTGGAAAGTATACGGCGTCGGCATCATCCAGCAAGGCAACGTCGTCAGGGCAATGGCCCAACTGGGCGTCGCCGATGAATGCCTTCGTCATGGTTACGCCTCAGACTCGGTGCGCCTGTGCGACGGCGCGGGCAACGAACTGGCGGTGGTGCCCGGCAAGCGCCTGGCCGGAGCCGCATTTCCGGTGAACATGGCGCTTCCGCGTATCGATCTGCACAACATCCTGCTGGCGCAGGCCGAAAAGCTGGGCGCGCGCATTCGCCTGGGCCTGACGGTAGAGACCTTCGAGCAAAGCGACAGCGACGTCTGGGTACGCCTGAGCAATGGCGAAACCGCTACTTATGATGTGCTGGTCGGTGCCGACGGCATTTACTCGAAAGTGCGCGCCAAGCTGTTCGGCGATCACTTGCAGCCGCGCTTCACCGGCCAGGGTGGCTGGCGCTGCAACATGCCCCGCATGCCCGAGATTGATCGCCTGACGATGTACAAGGGCAAGAACGGCGGACAAGCCGGCTTCTGCCCGCTACGCGAAGACCTGATGTACCTCCTGCAAACCACTGAAGAACCCGGCAACCCGAAAATGCCGGCCGACCAGCTTGATGTACTGTTCCGTGAGCGCCTGGCCGAGTTCGAAGGGCCGGTGGCCAAGGCCCGGGACACCTATATCACCTCGCCGGACCAGGTGATCTACAAACCCTTCGAGACCATTTTCCTTGACCAGCCATGGTTCAGTGGACGCGTGATGCTGATCGGCGATGCCGCACATGCGACCACCCCACACCTGGGGCAAGGCGCGGGCATGGCCGTAGAGGATGCGGTAGTACTGGCCGAAGAATTGAGCAAGGGGCCGGTGGAGCAAGCCTTCGAGCACTACATGGAACGACGCTTCGAACGCTGCAAATTCGTGGTGCAAGCCTCCGTCCAGATCGGTGACTGGGAAATGAGCCGCGCGACGAACTTCGACTACATCGGATTGACGCGGCAGATGGTCGAGATCACGTCCCAACCAATCTAGCCGCCTCTAAACACAACAATAACAATTCGACTGATGAGGTATCGAGCATGAGCTATCTCTACAACACTTGGTATTGCGCCGGCTGGTCAGCTGACCTGACGGACAACCTAATCCCAATCACCATTCTGGAAAAGCCGGTACTGCTGTACCGCAAGGAAGACGGCACCGCCGTAGCCATCGGCAACCGGTGCCCGCATCGCTTCGCGCCCCTGCATCTGGGCACCCAGGTGGGCGACAGCATCCAGTGCCCCTACCACGGTCTGCGCTTCGGTGAAGACGGAAAATGCGTGCATAACCCTCACGGTGACGGCAGCATACCCAGAGCGGCGCATGTGCCCAGCTTTCCGCTGGTAGAACGTCACAGCGCGCTATGGATCTGGATGGGCGATCCGGCGCTGGCCGACCCGACACTGATAGCCGACCTTCACGAGATTACCCAGCGCCCGGGCTGGACCCAGGTGTGGGGGCAATTGAAGGTCGAGGCGCATTACGAGCTGCTGACCGACAACCTGCTGGACCTAAGCCACGTGCAGTACCTGCACCCGTTCCTGTCGTTCGACGGCCCTCCTCCGCCGGGCTTCCAGGTGCATACCAGCATGGAACAAGAAGGTGATTTCGTTTACCACCGCAACCTGGTGGTAAACATGCCGACTACCCCGCTGTTCAAGGCATTGTGGGGCGCCGAGCAGGTCGAATCCGGCGATCTGCGCTCGCACATGCGCTGGTCGGCGCCTGCCAACCTATACCTGGATGTGGGCATGACGCGCAGCGGCGAGCCCGAAGAGAAAGGTCCGTGCGTACCCATCGCACACCTGCTCACCCCGGAAACACAGACCAGCACCCACTACTTCTGGGCACAGGCGCGCAACCGGCATCAGGATGACGCGGCGTTCTCTGCGGAAATCCACACAGGTATTACCGACGTTTTCGTCAACGAGGACGAAGTGATGATCGAAGCCTGCCAGCAAATGATGGGTACCACCGACCTGATGTCACTCAAGCCGGTGCTGCTTGCTGGTGACTCGGCGGCCGTACGTGCACGCCGGGTGCTGGCAAAACTGATCGCCGACGAAAACCAGATCATAAGCAAAGCCTGAGTGCTGGAGCCCATCATGAGCCTGACTCAAACTCAACATACTGATATCGAACAGATCGCAGCGTTGGAGGCGCAACGTTGCACGGCGCTGGCGACGGATGATTTCGCCACCCTGGCCGACCTGCTGTCCAAGGACCTGATCCACATCCATACCCGTGGCAACACTGATACGTACGACAGCTACCTGAAGTATGTGCAAACCACGCTGCAACTGCTCAAGGTCGAACGAGGCGAGCTGCGGGTACGGCACTACGGCGACACCGTAGTGGTGACGGGCCCGCAAACCAATACCGCCCGCCTGCGTCAAGGTGAGGGCCAGGTACTGCAGATCAGTTCGCGGGCTACCCAGATCTGGGCCCGCGAGGTCGATCAACACTGGCGCTTGGTGTCGTTCCAGGCGACCTCAATCGGCGCCCCAGTGGTGCTGGAGCAATCTTCGAACACCACGTTGGCGTAGACCTCCCCTCCAACAACAAAAGCGAGTTCATCATGGCAGACAATCGCGGTGTCGTTTATCTGGGCGCAGGCAAGGTAGACGTCAGGCCCATCGACTAGCCAAAAATGCAGGACCCACGTGGCCGCAAGATCGAGCATGCCGTTATCCTGCGGGTGGTTTCGACCAATATCTGCGGCTCTGACCAACACATGGTGCGCGGCCGCACTACGGCCCAGGTCGGCCTGGTATTGGGCCACGAGATCACCGGCGAGGTGATCGAAAAAGGCACCGGCGTTGAGCACCTGAGCATCGGTGATCTGGTGTCAGTACCCTTCAACGTGGCGTGCGGCCGCTGCCGTTCTTGCAAGGAGCAGCACACCGGTGTGTGCCTGACTGTCAACCCGGCCCGTGCCGGTGGTGCCTACGGATACGTCGACATGGGAGACTGGACCGGCGGCCAGGCCGACTATGTGATGGTGCCCTACGCCGACTTCAACCTGTTGAAGTTGCCCGACCGTGACAAGGCCATGGAAAAAATTCGCGACCTGACCTGCCTGTCCGACATCCTGCCCACCGGCTACCACGGCGCGGTAACCGCCGGCGTTGGCCCGGGCAGCACCGTGTACGTGGCGGGCGCAGGTCCGGTGGGCCTGGCCGCTGCGGCTTCCGCACGCTTGCTGGGTGCTGCCGTCGTCATCGTCGGTGATGTGAATCCGGTGCGTCTGGTGCATGCCAAGTCCCAGGGCTTCGAGGTCGCCGATCTGTCCCAGGACACCCCACTGCTCGAACAGATCGCCGCCCTGCTGGGCGAGCCTGAAGTGGACTGTGCCATCGATGCTGTAGGCTTTGAAGCACGCGGCCATGGCCATGCAGGGGCGCAACATGAAACGCCGGCGACCGTGCTCAATTCGCTAATGCAGGTGACTCGCGTCTCGGGCAAGATCGGCATTCCAGGGCTGTATGTTACCGAAGACCCGGGCGCCACCGACAGTGCGGCGAAAGTCGGTGCGCTAAGCATTCGTTTTGGCCTGGGCTGGGCTAAGTCACACAGCTTCCACAGCGGCCAGACTCCAGTGATGAAGTACAACCGGCAACTGATGCAGGCCATCATGTGGGACCGGATCAACATCGCGGATGTGGTGGGCGTGCAAGTGATAGGGTTGGACGAAGCCCCGCGAGGATATGGCGAATTCGATGCCGGCGCACCGAAAAAGTTTGTCATTGACTCGCACCGTACCTTCAGCAAGGCCTGAGAACGGTCACTGTCGCTCCCTCCAGTCGCTGCTGTCGTCCTGACGGCAGCGGCTTTTTTGGCGCTCTATCTACTCCTGGCACACCTACTCAATAGGCCTGCGGGGCCCTCTCGCGAGCAAGCTGTGCGCCACAATGTTCCCGTCCTTCTGTAGCAACTGCCGAAGGCGGCGTCAAAAGCGGCGCGGTAGATCAACCAATGCGCGGCGTCTGTGACGCGACCTAGCGGCCGCTGCTACGGGCTATCCAACACCATAGATCTCCCATAAGCACACGCCACCCACTGCGCCCCTCTCTGCAGGACACAGCGAAGCCCGGGAAGCGGCAGACCTGGACCAAAGAGTCGTTCGCTTCCCGAGCTTCGCCCGGTCCCAAAGTGTTTTGTGCTCTGCTGGAAACTCAATCCCCCGCGCGCAGTTGCTCGACAATCTTGCGAGCGCGGTTGGCGCCAACGTCCACATGGATATCGATCATCTGCCGAGCGCCAAACCGGCACATATCGCGATACTGCGCTTCGATAACCACCTTGTCCTCGTCGAACGTCAGTTGCGTCTGCTCAATGACCTTCGCCTTGACCGCTTCAGGGTCGCTGACAGGGTTGGTGGCCATGGTCCAGAAGTAGTGGCTGGTGGTTTCGGTTTCCGGTGTCACCCCATGAAAGCCACGCATGTGGAAACCAACACGCCCTGGGTTTGCCACCGACTCAGTGTTGACGTCGACAGCCCCAGTCCAGATGCGCAGGTGGCTGACGTGGAATTCAATTTCCTGCCAGCGATCCACATTGCCCTTGAATGGGTATGCGGCCGTGTAGGTGGGTGGTGGCGCAGAATCGAGCATGTGCCGCACCACCTTGACCGTATGACCGTCCCCCAGGACTTGCATATCGGCGTTCATGTGGATATTGGCGTTGCCGCCAATGGTGCGCAGATGTACATACCCCAGGTGGCTGAGGTCCAGCAGGTTGTCGTGAATAAGCTGGTAAGGGGCGTCGTAATGGTAGACGTCGCCGTCGAACAGGTATTGGCCGCTGCTGTGCACTTCATATGCCGGGGGCTCGACGGTGGGCTGCGGATGCGCCTCACTGCCGTACCACAGCCAGATGATCTGATCCCGGTCGCGCACCACAAAGGTTGGCACCTTGGCCTTGCTGGGTACCTTGGCCTGGCCAGGCACCTCGACGCACAGGCCCTGCCCGTCGAACAGCAGGCCATGGTACCCGCAGCGCAGATGCCTATGTTCCAGGGTGCCATTGGCCAACGGCAGCGCCCTGTAGCAGCAGCGGTCTTCCAGCGCGGCGACTTGGCCTTGGGCATCCCTGAACAACACCAAGGGCTGGCCCAGCAGTGTACGGCCCAGGGGCTTGTCCTTGAGCTCCCAACCAAGGGCTGCCACGTACCACTGATTGACCGGATAGGTCGCAAGCGGCGCCGAAACGCTTGGGTCGACAATCGCGACACTCATGATTTTGCTTCTCTCAGGCTATTTTTGTCGTTGTCAGAGGTCCAGCACCAGCCGCGGCGACCGGGAGCGTGAGCAACACGGGGTGAACTGATCATTGAGCGCGTGTTCGGCATCGGTCATGAACTGGTCTCGATGGTCGGGAATACCCGACAGCACACGGGTCAAGCAGCAGCCACAAATCCCCTGTTCGCACGAGGTTTCAAGGCTAACGCCTGCAGCATCCAGTACTTCGAACACACTTTTCTCTGCAGGAATCACAAACACCTGGCCAGAACGCGCCAGTTCCACTTCAAAGGCCTGATTGGCATCGTGCTCTACCACCGGCGCGGCAAAATATTCACGGTGCACCTGCTCGACCGGCCAGCCAAACTTGGCCGCCGAACCCAGGACGAAATCCATGAATCCACCCGGGCCGCACACATACACATGCTCGCCTGGAGCCGGCGTTCGCAGCACATTGGCGATGTCGAGCTTCTGCTCGGGCGCGCCATCATCGAAATGCGTCTGCACGCAAGCGGCAAACGGCGACGCGGCCAGCAATTTGACGAAGGCCGCCCGTTCGGCCGAGCGGCTGCAGTAATGCAGCTCGAAATCCAGCCCTTGGTGGGACAGTGAATAGGCCATGGCAAGGATCGGCGTGATGCCGATGCCGCCGGCAAACAGCAGGTACTTGCTCGCAGCCGGCGCCAGCTCGAACAGGTTGCGCGGCTCGCCTATGGCCAGCGTGTCGCCGACCTGGATGCCCTCGTGCATGCCTTTTGAGCCGCCCCGCGACGTCGGCTCACGCAACACGGCAATCACATAGCGGTGGCGCTCCTCCGGGTGGTTGCACAGTGAGTACTGCCGCGTGAGCCCCGGTGCCACGTGGACGTCGATGTGCGAGCCAGCTGTGAAGGCTGGCAGCTGGTCACCCTCTGCGCTAACTAATTCAAAACTGCAGATGCCCTCGGCCTCGTCGCACTTGCTCAATACCTTGACTTCAAGCGTCACTGGCTCACCCCGTGTCCCAGCCGAGACCCTGCCCCGTAAGCGCTGGCGAATGCCGGCAGCGTTTGCAACGCTTCGTACCAGCGGCTCACACCCGGCAGGTCAGCCCATAGCGACGCAAGCCCCAAATCCTGGAGACGGACCACGCTGGGCATCATCGCCACGTCGGCCAGCGTCAGGCTGTCGTGGGCGATCCAGCGGCTGTTGGCCAGCGCCTGTTCCATACGCAGCAGCGAGGCCACGATGCGCTCCCTGGCATCGTCCAGTTTTTGCTGGGAGAACCCCTCACTGCTCACTTCCAGGGCGAAGTACTTCCGCACGGGCAAGCGTTCAGCAAATGCCTCACGCTGCTGCGTCGTCATCCCCCGCAGAAAACCGCCGAAGAACGTCTGGAAGGAGGGGTAGCGAATGGACGGCGTCATGACCTCGTCCAGATACTGGACCCACGCCCGTACTTGAGCACGCTCGTAGGCCGTACCTGGCATCAGCGCACGCTCGGGAAAGACTTCTTCAAGGTACTCATTGATCACACTCGAATCAACGATGGCACGCCCATCGTGTTTCAACGCCGGCAACAACCCGTTCGGGTTGATCGCCAGATACTCAGGGGCCAAATGCTCGCTGCGCTCCAGCGCCACCCATCGGTTGACGTAGGGCAGTTCCTTGTACGCCAGAACGAACCGTACCCGCTGACTGCAGGTAGACACCGCGGCGTTGTAAAGCTCAATCTGACTCATGCAAACCTCCGACACTTCCGTTGCATTCAAAACGATTCAAAGATGGCCACGGCGCGCACGAACCCCGCCGAGGCATGCTTTATCTTGTAGGGAAAGCAGGACACCTCGAAGCCATGGGCAGGCAATTGGTCCAGGTTGGCCAGTTTCTCCATCTGCCCATAACCGATGTCTCGCCCCGCCTTGTGCCCTTCCCAGATGATTGACGCGTCGCCGCTGGCAGCGAAGCGTTCACGGGTGAACTTGAACGGTGCGTCCCAGCTCCAGGCATCTGTACCCACCACCCGCACCCCTTGCTCCAGCAGCCAGAGCGTGGCTTCGCGGCCGATGCCGACGCCGGCATCCAGGTAACCCGGCTGGCCGAAAATCGCCCCGGCGCGGGTATTGACCAGGACGATGTCCAGCGGCTGAAGGCGGTGCCCGATACGCTCAAGCTCAGCGGCCACTTCGGCAGCGCTGACCACGTGCCCGTCTGGCAAATGTCGAAAGTCCAGTTTCACTCCGGGGCGCAGGCACCAGTCCAGCGGCAGCTCATCAATACCCCAGGCCGGCTTGCCGCCATCCGTGGTCGAGGCATAGTGCCAGGGCGCATCCATGTGCGTGCCGCTGTGGGTAGTGATCTGTAGGCGTTCGGCAGCCCAGGACTCGTGGCCGGGCATCTGATCCAGGGTGAGGCCCGGAAACATCGCGGCCATTTCCGGCCAACCTTGCTGGTGGTCCATGTATTCAATCTTGGGCAGCAACGGCGGAGGGTCGGTGTAAGGGTTGTTTTCCAACGTGACTGATAGGTCCACGAAATGCTTGGCCATGGGCAGGCTCCGGTGATGAATGATTATTGTGATTGGCTTGGGATGTTCAGCGCAGCGCGCACCAGACGTGCCGCGCTGCCATCGTGTTGAAACCCCCAGCGCCGGGCCTGAGGAGTGGCAAAAGCCGGCAAGCTGGGCAGCGTCTGGCTGCCAGTCTCCTGTGGGTAGCTCACCCACTGCGTATGGTCGGTGCCACAGGCGCGCGCAGCGGCGGTAGCCACGGCGTTAACCGTTAGCCGCAGCAACGGCAGCTGCCAGACGCGCTGGCTGTCTCGCGGGCGGATGCGCAATTCAGCAGCATGCACCAGGTTGTTCACGCAACAGGGAAGCGACATCCACCAGCCCGTGGTAGTGGCCGACACCGGGCACTGGAAGGCCCGTTGCCGGTCAATCGCCAGCAGCAGCTCGCCCATGAATGCACAAGTCCCTCCGCCTTGTTCAGGTAACCGGGCGATAATGGGTGGCAGGCGCACCGCACGTCCGTCCAGGTCACCTCGACGGGACAAGTCGGCCAGGGCTGTTTCCACCATCAGCTTGTGCGCGCCATAGGACTGGTCGGGGTTTGGGGCATGAGGTTCCTTGAACCTGCCGGCCGCCTCAGGCTGCCCATACACCAGCGTGCTGCTGGCGAACACAACGAGTGCCGGCCTGGGCAGTGCGCGCAATTGTGAAAACAGCTCCAGCGTGGCCAGCAGGTTGACCTGGTAACCCCTCTCGAAATCCACCTCTGCCACCTCATTACCAGTACTAGCCAGGTGAAAGACCACATCGACACCATCTGCCAGCACTCGACGCAGCAATGCGGCATTGTTGAAACTACCGAGGTGCAGGCGAACCCGTGAGTCATCAGGCGCTCTGTCGATAGCATGATCTAACAGCAGCAATCGGGTGATCGCCTGTCCTCTGAGCACGCCTTGCGCCAGGAGTCTTTCCACCAGCCTACTGCCGATAAACCCTCCCGCCCCAGTGACCAGTATTCGCATGGGCGACCTCTCAAACGTGCTTGGTACGCACGACACGTTGATCAATGGCAGAGAAGATTGAGCCGCCATCGCGGCCCATGACATCCATGCGTACGCGGTCGCCAAAGCGCATAAAACCAGTGCGCGGCTTGCCGTCGGCAATCATTTCGATGGCTCGCCGCTCGGTAATACAGGCCGAGCCGACGCTCCGGTCATGGTTGGACACGGTGCCCGAACCGATCAGTGTGCCCGCCCCCAGGCGCCGAGTGAGCGCCGCATGGGCTACCAACTCGAAGAAGCTGAAATGCATCGCCCCGCCATGGGGGTGGCCAAACCATTCGCCGTTCCAGCTAATGTTCAAGGGCAAATGCACCCGCCCATCGTGCCAGGCATCGCCCAGTTCATCTGGAGTAACAGCTACTGCAGCGAAACTGGACGAAGGTTTGGCGTGAAGAAAACCGAAGCCAGTTTTCATTTCCCGCGGTGCCAATGCACGCAGGCTCACATCATTGACTTGCAGGATTAGCTTGATGTGCGACGCTGCCTCGGCGGCGCTGCAGCCCAATGGGACGTCATCTATCAGGACAGCGAACTCACCTTCGAAATCAATACCCTGCTCCTCACTAGGCAACGCAATGTCGTCACGACCGCCGATGAAATCGTCCCCCGCGCCTTGGTACATCAAGGGCGTGTGCTCGACGCCGTCGATGGGCGCGAAGCCAAAAGCTTTCTGCATCAACTCGCCGTGGCTCAAAAACGCCGAGGCGTCGCACCACTGATAGGCGCGAGGCAATGGCGCCAGTGCCTGGGCCGGATCGAACTCAAAGGCGCCCGGCAACACCCGCGCATTGAGCTGCTGGTAGCGGACCTGCAGCATTGACTCTACCTGCGTCCACGATTCAATGGCCTGCTGAAGCGTGGCGGCAATATCGGATGCATCCACCGCCACCTGCAGATCCCGCGAGACGACGACCAGACGGCCATCACGATGTTGATTTTTCAGACTGGCCAGCTTCATGGTTGATCCTGCTCCTGGACGGCACGCAATTCGGCGGCGCAGATCGCTGCGCCATAACTGATGAGGCCAGCGGCCAACACCATCAGAAAACCTTTGATCATCGACATAAGCATTTTTATTGTTGTCCTTATGGATGGTGGATAACCCCCGCTAGCCGATGTAACGCTGCGGGGTCGGTACACAATCAGGCTCAGGCTTGTGCATCACTAACGGCGTCACCAAGCCAGCCGCAGTGTGCGGCTGTGTCAGGGAGCCACCAGTGCGTTTAGCAGAAGGCAAAAGGAAACAGGCCAACGCGGGCACCAGGAACAGCGCGCCCACCATGTTCCACACGAACATGAACGCCAACAGCACACCCATGTCGGCTTGAAACTTGATGGGGGAAAACATCCAGGTAGCCACCCCCACTGCTAGGGTGATTCCGGTCAGCATTACGACCTTCCCGGTCGACACCAGCGCCCGGTAATAGGCTTCAGACAGGCTTGCGTCCTGGCGCAAGTGGCCCAGCAGAATGCTCATCACATAGAGCGCGTAGTCCACGCCAATGCCCACGCCCAGGGCGATCACCGGCAAAGTCGCGACCTTCACGCCAATGTTCAGCCACACCATCAACGCCTCGCAGAGAATCGAGGTAAGCATCAGTGGGATCACTGCGCACAATGTCGCGCGCCAGGAACGGAAGGTAATCAGGCAAAGAACGATCACCGCAGCGTAGACCCAAGCGAGCATCTCGCGATTGGCCTGCTTGACCACGATGTTGGTTGCTGCTTCGATGCCGGCGCTGCCCGCGGCCAGCAGGAACTTGACGTCGTCGGTATCATTAGCCGCGGCGAACTGCGCCACGTGGTCCACCAGACGGCTGAGGGTTTCAGCCTTGTGGTCTGTGAGGTAGGCGTACACCGTCAGCAGGCTGCAATCCTCGTTATACAGGCCGCGAGGCGCACCAGCGGTGACCATGTTGAGCATCGACTGGTTGTTCTGCAGCTCATACCATTTGGCGCTTCCCTCACTCAGCCCCACCAGCATGCGGCGGTTTAGCAACGCCAGGGAGTTGGTCGAGTCCACGCCCTGCAGAGCGCGCAGCTGCCAATCCAGAGCATCAACCTTGGCCAAGGTCGCGTAGTTGGCGCACCCGCCGACCGGGGTTTTGACCATCACCGCGAACAAGTCGCTGCTGGCCCCGTAATGCTGTGTGAGGAAGGCATCGTCCTGGTTGTAGCGCGAATCGGCGCGCAGCTCAGGGGCGCCGGCATCCAGGTCGCCAATTTTCAGGCCCAAGCCCACGGTGAAGCCAATGCCGGCCAGCCCGATACTCACCAGGATACAGGCCGTAGCCCAGCGGCGACGGGTAAACAGGTCCAGCAAGCGCCAAAAGGCGTGGCGACGCTGCCCATCGCGCTCTGCATGCTCACTCTTGAGGCTCAACTGGGCAGCCCGTGGAGTGACGCCGATGTAGGACAGCAGGACCGGCAGTAGGATGAGGTTAGTGAAGATCAGCACCGCCACACCGATGCTGGCGATCAACGCCAGGTCTTGGATGACCTGGATCTTGATGATCATCAGCACAGCAAAGCCTACCGCGTCACACAGCAAAGCCGTCAACCCTGCCAGGAACAGCCGCCGGAAGGTAAAACGAGCCGCCACCACCCGATGCATACCTCGGCCGATGTCCTGCATGATGCCATTCATTTTTTGGGCGCCATGACTCATACCGATGGCGAAAACCAGGAATGGCACCAGCACCGAATACGGGTCGAGCTGGTAATGCAACAGCGGTAACAGGCCCAACTGCCACAGCACCGCGATCATTGAGCAGCTGACCACCAGCAGCGTACTACGTAGGCACCGGGTGTAGACATACAGAACCACGGTGGTAATGGCGATGGCCACCGCAAAAAACAACAGGATTTGGCGCAGACCGTCGATCAGGTCTCCGACTTTTTTCGCGAAGCCGGTGATGTGAATGCCAATTGCGTCACTTTGGTAAGTCTTGCGCAAGTCTTCCAGTTGCTCGGACAGATGGGCGTAATCTAGCGGTTTGCCGTCCGGGGTCGTGGCTAGTAAGGGCACGTAAATGATGCTCGAACGCTGATCGAAACTGACCAACTGCCCGACTTCGTTGGACTGCTGCACGTTCACGCGCAGCTGTGCCAGGCTTTTTTGGCTGCCGTCATACGCATCCGGGATCACGGGACCACCGTCCAGGCCATCCTCGGTCACTGCTACCCACCGAGTCGCCGGTGTCCACAGCGATTTCATGTAGGCCCGGTCAACGCCGGGGATCAGGTAAATAGCATCATTGAGCGCCTGCAGCGTTTTCAGGTACCCAGGCTCGTAGATGTCGCCGTGCTCGTTGGTCACGGCAATGCGCAAAGCATTGCCTAGACCGCTGAGTTCTTTCTGATGATCCAGGTAGTTGGCAATGTAGGGATGGTGGGTAGGGATCATCTTCTCGAAACTGGCGTTGAGCTGGACCTTGGTGGCGTTGAACCCCAGGAACAGCGTGGTGGCCAGGCAGATCAGCAGCACCCACAGCCTGTGGTTGAACAAGGCGCGCTCCACCACTGACCCCGAACGAGGGTCGAATTCACCACTGGGTAGCGGGCGTGGTTGTACGGAATCCATCTTCATAGCCTCACTCCGGGGCGATTGTGGTCGACTGCGGCAGACGCGACAGGCCGGTGAATCCAGCAACGATCAGACTGCCATCAGCCGCCTGGGCCAAGCCCGATACGGGCACGCCCGGCGGTACCTGCAAGGGCAGCAACGTGTCGCCGTGGCGGGCATCGCTGCTGAACAACACCCCACCCTGATTGGCCAGCACCACCCTGCCATCGGCCAATTGAGTCGCACTGCCGATGGAAACCGGCACGGGTACGGGCATGCTTGTGAAGGTGTCACCACCATTGCTGCTGATGAAAGCATTGCCCTTCAGGCCAGCCACCAGCAGCGCACCGTCGGTACGGGTCTGCAAGGTAAAGAAGGTGCCGGCGTAGGGGCTTTGCAACATAGAGAAATGTCCCGCTCCATCGTCGGAGCGCGCCAAAAAACCTTGCTCACCGGCCAGAAACCAACGGTGTGCCAAATGGGTGACCGCATACAGGTGCAGACCCGATGGATTGACGATGTCGCCCATTGCCGACTGCCAGGTAGCGCCACCATCGGCAGTGCGAAAGGCCAGACCGAAGGCGCCGACGATCATGCCCTGACGGGCATCGACGAACTCCAACGCCAGAAATGGCTTGTCAGCACCGTCGGCCACTAGGCGCTGGGCGCTCCGCAGGCGTGCTGCCTGTGCGTCCTGCTCCACATTGGCCGCTGGCTTCTGCGCAGCTTCAAGTTCCAGCTGCGCCGCGCGGGCGCCATCCAGTTGCAGTTGCCAATGATCTCCACCGTCGATCGTGGCTAGCACCACGCCGCCATGGCCCACGGCCCAGCCGTGGGACGCATCCGCGAAGCGCACCGCCGTCAGTGTCACCGACACCGGTACCGGTACTTGGCGCCAGTGCTGCCCGTTGTCCTGCGACACCTGCACGACACCGCGCTCCCCCACCGCAACTAGGCGATCGCCGGCGCGCGTCACATCGATCATCACCACCGCCTGACGGTCAGCCATCGACATGGCCGGCGTACTCAGTACCGGGCCCACGGTGGCAACTGGCTGAGCGCTGGCCATGATCGATAACAGCAGCAACGGCAGGGTCAGGAGCATGTTGTTTTTGTTCATTGCTCACCTCGAAATGGACAACCGGAAAGGCCAGTGCCCAAGGCACGACCTATCCGGGACTGCGTTAACGCACCCCTTGACCGGCCATGGCCTCAGGGGAAAACTCCGACGGCTTGAAGCGATCGACGATGCGATAGCGATCCTGCTGCCCGGCGTAGAGACTTTGGACAAACCAGGCGCCAGAAGTGAGGTCGTAGAACCCCGCCGTCAGCGTGACTTGTGCAGGAATTTCGGGCAGAAGCGCCGGCAGCGTCCACAGGGTCTTGGCCAACTTTCCACTGGCGTCCCAACGGTCACCCAGCACAGCCTGCCAACTGTCTTCGTCAATGTAGTAACGGCTTTTGGGCAATTGATGGCGCTTGCCGGGCGCCAAATCAGCCTCAACCACCCACACCCGATGCAGTTCCCAACGCACGTAGTCTGGGTTGAGGTGGTGAGCAGCCAGTACCGGTTCGGGCTTGTCGGCGTTGAGCACTTTGTTGTTGTTATATGGGATGTACATTTCCTGCTTGCCGATCAGCTTCCAGGTGAAGCGATCGATACGCCCAGTGAAAACGCTCAGTTCATCGAATGACATGACCCCGGCGGTCGCCGGCGTCGGCGTATCGCAACACGCATTGGGCAACTTGCGCACCCGACGCTGACCGGTCAGGTACACGTGGGACTGAGACTTTTCGTCGTCGATATTGGCCTGCCCCAGGATCTGCTCCCCCGCACGGATGGGTGGACCCACGTCGAGCATGCGGAAACTCCAATAGTTGCCATTGAAGGTTTCCGGCGAGCCGTCCTGGAAGTAATAAGGCATTTCCTGGATGGCTTTGCCATCGGCGGTCAATACCTGGGCACCGTCTGCCGTCATCAGGTAGTGGCGTGGCCGCATGGAGATCGAAGTACCCCGCCAGCTGAGCAAGTGGTTCCAGATCACCTCGGCGCCGTTCTGCGGAATCGGGAAGGGAATGCCACCGAAGGCACCCTGAGGCACTGGCCCCGACTCACTATCGACCAGCTTGGCCCGGGTAGCGTTTTTCAGGGTGTTGTCGTACACCCATTGCGGTGCCGCTGCCGTGCGGTGAGTGGGGTATACGTCGACGCGATAGGTATCGGGGTAGCGCTTGAACATCTCCTTTGTCCCGTCCGTGAGCTTGTCAGCGTATTGAGCGAGATTTTTGGCGGTGATGCTGAACAGTGGTTTTTCAGCGCTGAAAGGATCAGGGCGCTTGCCGCCCGCCTGGAAACCAGCATCTACCTTGGCATAGCCACCGTCCCAGGGCGGGATGGTCCCGGCGGAATTACCAGCACGCTCGGCGCCCAATGGGGTCAGGGTGGTGGAAAGTTTGGCGGCCTCTTGGGCGGTGCTGGCGAAACTGTTTTGGCCGGCCATGACGGCCACGCTCAACACGGCGACACACAACGTCTTCAATGCAAATCGAGTCTTCATGCGCAAGGTCCTGTCAGAACGTGGTCTTCACGGAAAACGACAGGTAATCCCTGTCTTTCAGCGTCTGTTCGAAGTTGTACTGGTTCGACGCGTTGAGGTAGGTAGCGGCGGGCCCGTAGTAATGGGTGTACGTCAACCCAGCGGTGATTCGGTCCAGGTAGGTGGCCGAAATCCCGATGTTCATGTCCCCACCTCGGGTGGGGCCGAAGTTGCTGACCACCGCAGATTTCCCCATGGGGAAATAGCTCAAGCCCACCGGGACGCTGACATCCACGCCGCTGAACATCTGGCGGTACGTAGGGGTGTATACCGCCTTCAGGCCCACCGCATCGCGGGTAGCCCCCGGGTCCAGCGCATCGGGGTTTCGAGTCACGCTGAGCAAACGGTTCCAGGCGATTTCCGCCACAAGTGCCGACTCGTTTGCCAAGAAGTTGGGATCGAATGAAGCCAGCACGTTGAGATTGAGGTGGGCGGTGTGCCCCACGGCATACAGTGGATGGTCATCGTTGTCGGCGCTCATCCCGGCCAGCACGGTGGGTGCGTCCGACACCAATGGCATGTTCCAACGCATGGAAGCTTCACCGGCGAAATTGTAGGCGCCTACCGTCGTGGAAAAGCTGGTGCCCAGGACGCGAATGTCTTCGGGGTATACCCAGTAGTAGTCACCGATGTTGCCGGTGCTGAAGTCCGGCGAGCCGGTGACGGGTTTCAAATACAGCTGTGGGGTTTTGTCGTGGTACTGCAATGCATACAGACCGTACTCGACAGTGTCAGCGTTGTACTTGAGCTGAATACCGCCCTGCCCGGTATTGCGCGCCTGCTCATCGCTGCCATGGTAGAAAGCCTGGGGGCTGTTTGCGTTACCTCCCAGGAATGCAGGGAAGGGATCACCCACGATCAGACGTTCGTTGCCAGTTCCAATGGTGTCGCTGACAGCGAAATAACTGCCCGCACCCGGCAGGCGCGTAGCTTCCCACTCAAACTGGTAGAACATACCCATGGTGAGATCATTGCTCAGCTGGAAGGTGCCCGACAGCTGATCGACTGGCCGGATCAATTCCTTGAACTCGGTGTTGGGCACCGACTGGGCCTTGACCACGTCTACCGGTGCCATGCCGCCGGCAATGCCGTTGGCACCAAAGAACAGGCTTTCCCCCCAAATCAGGGCATGGCGGCCCAGGCGTACTGAGGTCGAGTGGTCAGCCAGGTCACCGTTCCAGTACACGAACGCATCCAGCAGCTCGCCATCGCCACCATGCAGATGGCGGGTGTCATCGGTAAAATGGTTATACGCTACCGAGGCCTGATTGGAGCGAGAGGGGTCAGTGTTGTCGTTGTTTTTCTGATACTGGGTGTCATACCAGGCAGCACCGCTGACGCGAGCACCGTAGTTTTTGTAGCTGACGTCGAACTCAGAGAGCAGGTCAAGGCGATTGGAAATCAGCCCCTTCTTGAAGTTGCGATCACCGTCATCCTGGTTGAGTGCAGTCGGGGTTTTCGACAACTGCGCGCTGGGGTTCTGCAGGCGGCTGGCCGCGCTGTATTTGATCGTGTTGTCCCAGTGCAGCGTGAGGTCCTGGTTATCCGTTTCGATCTGGAACGCCTGGACGCCATGGATGCCGAAAACTAGACTTGCCGCAAGGGTAAGGGTCACGGGTGCATGCCGCGACGCGGCAGTCTTTCGAGAAGCCATCGATGTACCCTCTTGTTATTTTTGTGGGTGCTATCGCTTCATGCAGGACGACTGTGTATCGCTTCCAATCTTCAGTTCTTCAGTCGGTTGTCCTGAATCGCGGTTAGCGTCCAAGCGGTTCAGTGCCTGGTTGAAATCAGCTTGTCTTAATCGCTGTTGCTTGGGAAATCGCTTGTAAGGATGTTATGTATCGCTAAAACCGGTAGCTGGAAGGGAGGGTCTGTTTGTCGTTTCAGCTCAACCGCATCCGTTCATGGCAGGATTGTCCGCCCCCGCACCCAGCGGTAACATCGATACCTCGGTAGATGCTCATCGCCCCCATGGATACGGAGTCAACGCATGCGCTTCAAAGGCCTGGATTTGAATTTGCTGGTCGCACTTGACGTGTTGCTCGCACAGAAAAACATTAGCCAGGCCGCCGACACGGTGAATCTCAGCCAGTCGGGCATGAGCGGCGCACTGGCGCGGTTACGCGAGTATTTCGACGATGAATTGCTGGTACTGTTTGGCCGCAACCTGGTACTTACACCGCTGGCGGAGTCCTTGGTGATACCGGTTCGAGAGGTGCTGATGACCATCGACACCACCATTGTCACCCGCCCCAACTTCGATCCAGCCACGGATGATCGTACCTATCGCCTGTTGGTCTCGGAGCTGACCATGCTGTTGCTAGTGCCCGCGCTGGTACGCCGCCTGGCGCACGAAGCCCCTCACATGAAGATCGAGTTGATCGCCCAGCACACGGCGTTCGAAATGCTCGAACGCGGCGACGCTGACCTGATGCTGCTGCCCGAGCAGTTCATGGCAGAAGAACACCCCAGCCAGAAGCTTTACGAGGAAAGTTACGACTGCGTGGTGTGGTCGGAAAGCACCAGGTTCGGCGAGACCTTGAGCTTCGAAGAGTACATCGAGGCATCACATGTCACGGTAGAACAGGGGCCCAATCACCTTCCCGCCTTCGACGGCTGGTTCCTGAAACGTTATGGGGCAGAACGCAAATCGGGGGTCATCACCTCCAACCTCACCTTCCCACCATTGCTAGTGGTGGGGACAGATCGAATCGCCACGGTTCACCGCCGGTTGGCAACTAGAGCGGCCGCCTACCTTCCGCTCAGGGTGCTGCCAACACCGGTGGTGATGCCGCCTTTGAGTCAGATGCTGCAGTGGCACAAAAACCGCTCCAGCGATGTAGGGCTGACCTGGCTGCGGCAAGTTGTGGCCGAAGAAGCCAGCAAGATCTGACTCCACAGCTTCATAGCAGCGGCGGCCAGACCCCGTCTCAGTTTGGAGGCTAACCCGGGTGCAGTCTGACGACCGCTAACCTACTCTTCGAAAATTTCCACCGCCCTGACGAACCGACCGAGGCTCTCTCAATCTTGTACGGAAAGCACGAGATCATGAAACCGAACGGAGGCAGCTGCTTCAGATGGGACAATTTTTCCATCTGCACACAGCCGATGTCGCGGCCTGCATTTTGCCCTTCCCAGATGGCTAACGGGTCACCGGTCTGCCCGAAGCGCTCGCGGGTGTATTTGAATCGCGCGCCCCAGTTCCAGGCATCGGTGCCTACCACCTTGACACTACTGTCGAGCAGAAACAGGGGCGCCTCGCGGCCAATAGGGATTCGAGCATGTGCTGGGCAGGAAGTGTGTAGCTCATCGTACCGACCAGAGCGAAATTGGTAGCTTACCGTACCAGAGCGTGGCTCTTAGATCATTTACTGGCGGCTAACCTGGTGGCGCGCGTCGCCTAGGCGGATAGATACCCCCTCCCAGATTTCGTATCAAAGCATCGGTGATACTCCGGACTTGGCCGAAAGCCCTACCTAGAGGTACGTTTCCCCTTAAAGTGCAGCAGTCCCCACGACAGCCCAACAACTGCGGAGGCTGACGAGGCACAAAGCACGCTCAGCTTAGCTGCCGCTAGCAGATGTCCGTCCTCGAAAGCCAAGCCTGCGATGAATATTGACATTGTGAAGCCGGTGCCGGCGAGCAGGCCCACCACTGTTCGACAGCGATGATGTGCTATAGGCCATGCAGACCCGCTACAGTGGTGACCTGGACACGACATTCCTGCCAGGGATTGCCGGGCACGTGCTCGATCCGTCGCAAACACCCGAGTATGACCCGCGGGTTGCGACCAAGGGTACGACCACAAAGACGATCTTCGACTGCACGGTCCCTTTCCACCTGAAACAGCATTTCGAACGAGCCCAATTCAAGGACGTAGATCCCAGCCTTTGGGCGCCGGAGTTGTTCCCCAAGAAAGGATAGATTGCCGTTACCCGCACAAGCCTCCACCCTGTTGTGGTGGAGGCTCATCCCGACTGTGGGGGCAAGTGGCGCCCCCCCTGAATTCACGTAACACCTATGCCCGGATATTTGCAATTGCCAAGATTTGCCCTTGGTGTCAGCCATTGCGCCTACCAACGCTGGGGCAACGGACCTAGCCTTCGGCTTTTTCGTCTGCCGAGCCAACGTAGGTAAAGCCCGCGAACCAGGATTGCCTGCAACTGCGCGACCATCCATGGGCTATATGCGAACGGCGCAGCCCTGGCACTGCCCAGCACGGCCTCAGCATTGACCCACTGCCATTCCATGACTTCGGCTGGCTCGGGACGGGGCGTTCCGTACGTCATTGCCCTGAGCACGGAGCGATACCCCTGCTCCAGGGTGCTGTCAGCGCCGTCGGCGTGATAATTGAAATCCTCCATGAGCAACTCAACCTGATCCACCACTACACCCAGTTCAAAGGCACAGCGTCGTTTTACTGCTGCCTCCAGCGGCTCGTCTGCGTCGAGGTGGCCGCATACCGAATTACTCCATACGCCTGGCCAGGTTTCTTTGCCCAGGGCCCGGCGGGTTATCAGCACTCTACCCTGCAAGTCAAAGATGTAGCAGGAGAACCCGGCGGGTGAAGCGCTATCCTGGTACCGACCTGGGTCACTCATGCTGGCCTCCGGGGAAACAGTTCAGGGGCATAGGGGTGCGGATCGACGTCGACGAATTCGGCGCGGGTGAAGTGCTCGCGCAGATGGAACGGCGCCGTGCAATCGAAGATGGTCTTGCAGGTGTTGCCGCGCACCAGCAGCGCCGGGTTGTATTCCGGGCCTTGGGAAGGGTCGAGCACATGGCCTGGCACGCCGGGTAGAAAGATCGTGTCCATGTCGCCCTGATAGCGGGTCTGCATGGCCCACAGCACGTCGTCGGAGTCGAACGGGTCGACGTCCTCGTCCACCAGGATCACGTTTTTCAATTCGCGGTACACGCCCAGGGCAATGATCGCCGCCTGGCGCTGACGGCCTTCGTCGCCTGCCTTGCGCTTGGCCACCTGCAAAATCGCCAGGAACTTGCCGCCGCCCGCCGTGTGGGCATACACGTTGACCAGAAAGCCCGGCATGGCCAGGTCCACGGCGTTGCGGATGCTGGCTTCGGTGGGGATGCCGGCCAGGTTGGTATGTTCCTCGCCCGGGCCTACCAGGGTTTGCAGGATAGCGTCGCGGCGCATGGTGACCGCGGTAACGCGGATGATCGGCAGCGTCGGGTTGGCCGGGCCGTTGTAGCCGGGGAACTCCGGCATGGCGTGGCCGGTGTTGGTGTTGATGTCTTCACGCATGCGCTCGTAGGGCAGGATCTCGCCTTCGATGACGATCTCGGCGCGGGCGATGGACTTCTGATTTACGCTGACCGCGTCCACCAGTTCCACGCCTTGGCCGCGCAGGCCGCCAGCGATCTTCAGTTCATCGAAGCCCAGAGGCGTGGTGGGTGCCTCGAAGCAGGCGCCGATGGGGATCGCCGGGTCCAGGCCCATGTTGATGGTGATGGGCAGCGGCTTGCCGGCGGCTTCGGCCTTCTGGCGGAAGTGGTCGATGTGGCGGTCGGGGGCGAAGAAGATGGTCAGCTTGTCACGGTCCTGCACGCACAGGCGGTGGATGGTGACGTCGGTGTGGCCCAACTCCGGGTCGCTGCCCAGCACCAGGCCCAGGCAGAAGAACGGTCCGGCGTCCTGGGCGGTATTGGTGGGTGCGGGCAGTAGCGTACGAATGTCGAAGTCGGGGTCCTGGGCGTGAAAGACTATTTCCTGGCAAGGGGCGTCGGCGTGGTCAATGATCACGGGATCGATGGGGTTTTTCACCGCTTCGCCCATGCGTTCGGCGAGCTTTTCCGGGGCGCTGTCCAGCAGCAGGCCGACGCGTTCGCGGCTGGCCATCAGGCCTACCAGCACGCGGGAATGGGGGTAGCCTTCGATGTTGTTGAAGATCATCGCCGGGCCCAGCCGGGTTGGGCGCTGGACCGTGCCGCCAGCACCGATGCGGCGGTACACGCCGGCCAGTTGCGCCTTGGGATTTACCGGGTGGTCAGTTTCCCGTAGTTGGCCAGGATGAGCCTGCAGACGCACCAAGGCACTGCGCAGGTCGTTGATAAGTTGCTTGTCCATAGGTTACTTCGCTTTTTTTGGGCGCTATGCGCAAGGCACGCACTCGACGAACTCAAACGCAGAGAATAAATTGACTTGACCGGCAAGCACAGGGGCTGCGGGTCACCAGCAACGCTAACTGATGGGCCAGCACCTTGGTGCTTAATCGGACGCCGTGCAGGAATCCGCAAGCTGACGGAACTCGACCGTTTTCTCAGCGCCGGTCGAATCGATGTAGCGCATGGTAGAGGTCACCACCTTGCAGGTAGGGGAAGTTGGCGTATCGATACTCACTACTTTGGCAATATCCATATTGTCGCCGTAGTGATATTCACCGGCAGTCGCCAACGGTGTGCCAGCGGCCACGGTAAGCACCAAACAGGCACACTGCAACAACATCTTGGATGAGTTATTCATTTCATTTGTTCCTTGGATAGGGGTAATTTTCACTTCGGCGAATATAGGCCGCCAAGGAATCTGAATCCTCCCGAAACAAGCGAATTTTGTCGCTGTGTTGTCGGGCTTATCACCCTCTTGTAGAACCTTGTCGCAAAACTGTATCCACCGCTGCGAACATCGCTTACACCCCCTGCGAGGCGGGGCCACGCTTTCCTTTTATGGCGCTCTCCTCTACCCTGAAAGCTTAAAAAACTGACGAATCGCACCTCATGAACAGCGCAACGCACATTGCCATCGTCGATGACTACGAAGACATTCGGGACTTGGTCGGCCAATATCTTCGCCAACATGGCTACCACGTCACGACCTGTGAAAATGCCTTGTCACTTCGCCAGTTACTTGAAGTTCAACCACCCGACCTTGTAATTCTCGACGTGATGATGCCCGGAGAAGATGGCCTGAGCCTGTGCCGACACCTGCGCACTCATACGGATATACCGGTTATTTTCTTAAGTGCGATGACCGAAGATCTGGACGTGATATTGGGCCTTGAACTGGGTGCCGACGATTACCTGGCCAAACCCTTCAATCCGCGCGAACTGCTGGCACGCATCAAGGCCATCCTGCGCCGAGTGCAACGTCCGGTTGAGGCGCCCACGCCCCAAGTAACGGAGTCAATCCAATTCGGCCAATGGACCTTTAACCGCAAGCTGCGCGAACTGGTCGGAGCCGATGGCATCTCCACACCATTGAGCGCTTCGGAATTCAAGCTGCTATGTGTATTTGTCGACCATCCGGAGCAAGTGCTCACCCGTGACGAATTGCTGGAGCAGGTCGCAGGGCGCCAGCAGGACTACTTCGACCGCAGCATCGACAACCAGGTCAGCCGGCTGCGCAAGAAAATAGAGACCGATCCCAGGCAACCCAGGCACATCAAAACCCATTGGGGCGGTGGCTATTCGTTCTCGCTGCTGGATTGCGGCTCATGAAAAAGCCGTGGGAAACCAACCTCACGGCGCGGTTCATTTTTCTGTTGCTGCTAGCACTGATCACCTCGCAATTATTGACGCTGGGCATCTCATGGGATGAGCGCGGCAGTGCTCTGCGCGAGGTGGCCAAGGGCGAGTTCCTGAACCGCTCGGCGTCCCTTGCGCTATTGCTGGACAGCATGCCTGTCGAAACCCGCGACGGTATTCTCAATGTCAGCAACACCACCTATGGGCGATTCTGGGTCAACAGCAATGAGCCACGCACGCCCTCCCAATGGTGGGCATCGGCACGCGAGCATCTGCTTGAGCCACTGTCGGGCAATGATCACCTTGAGGACGCTCGCCTGAACGCCAAGGTAGCCAGCGAGAATCTGCCGGCCGAACGCATTGATACGCTGGCAAGTTGGAGCACACCGGCTGCCAACCTCTGGCCTTCTCCGCGCCCGGCCAAGTTCGTCTATCTTGCTCCCCTGAACGTCATGGGAATTGCCACCCCACTCAAGGATGGCAGCTGGTTGCAGGCTGTCTATGCAAAACCAGTTGAAGGCTCGCCTTTTGAGAAAAAAGCAGTTTTTTCCTGGCTGGTCACCGCCCTGGCCCTATCCGCCATCGCCGCCTTGATTGCCCGTGAAATCAGCCGACCATTGAAACGCTTGGCCGAAGCCGCCGAAAAGCTGGGACGCGGGGAAGTCACTGATGACTTGCAAGAGACCGGCCCTACCGATATCAGGCGAACGGCAAAGGCATTCAATCGCATGCAACTGCGCATACGCCGATTTGTCGAGGACCGAACCTGCATGCTCGCTGCCATTGGGCACGATCTGCGCACACCGTTAACCTCCTTGCGCCTGCGTGCCGAGTTCGTGGGCGACGCAGATCTGCAAGCAAAAATGCTGGGGACCATTGCTGAAATCAGTGCCATGACCGAGGCCGCCATCCACTACGCACGTGGGGAATACATTAGCGAGTCCACCCGGTTGATCGACATAACGGCACTGGTGGAAAGCTTGTGCGAAGATCTGGCGGAGCTGGGACTGAAGGTCAATTACCATGGCGATGGTAAAGTAGCGCTCCCCTGCCGCCCTGACTCACTGCGGCGGGCCTTGCGCAACCTGATTGAAAACGCCGTGCGGTACGGTACGCAAGCCCATATCAGGGTGTCGCAAACCTCAAGCGACGTGCTGATCGATATCAAGGACGAAGGCCCCGGAATACCGGCCCAGGAAATGGAGCATGTGTTCACCCCGTTCTACCGTATGGAGCACTCGCGCAACCGCCACACCGGTGGTGTGGGGCTGGGTTTGTCGACCGCACGGTCCATTGCCCGGCAGCACGGGGGGGACGTCACGCTGCATAATTCCCCGCACGGCATGAATGCCCGTATCAGCCTTCCCAAGGCGTGATCCGGCGCAACGCGGCGTCATACTGCGCTGCCCGGAACCGGTGATGTCTAAGGAGAGTTGTGCGCGACGGCTGGAGCCTGATCAACCTCAGTCCAGCCCCCGCCCAAAGCCTTGTAGAGTTGGACTTGTGCGATCAGTTCGGCAAGGCGGTCAGTCAACAGTTGCTGACGAGCCGACAGCAACTGCCGTTGGGCATCGAGCAACGTCAGATAGCTGTCCACCCCCTCGTCATAACGCTGTTGGGCCATTTGCGCATACTCGTCCGAGGCACGTACCAAGTCCTGCTGGCTCTTGAGTTCCTCCTCCCAGGTGCCCATCGCTGCCAAGCCATCGGAGACTTCCCGGAATGCGGTCTGGACAGTTTGCTCATAATCGGCAACATGGATGTCTTTCTGGATTTTGGCGTAGTCCAGGCTGGCGGATAGCCTGCCACCGGTGAAGATGGGCAGGCGAATCTGCGGTACAAAGGACCAGCTCTCCGAGCCAGGATCGAACAGCCCACTGAGCTGGCTGCTTGCCGTACCAGCGCTGGCGGTCAGCGTGATGGCGGGGAAAAAAGCTGCCCGGGCCGCGCCGATATCAGCGTTGGCCGCCAACAGTTGATGCTCAGCGGCTCGAATATCCGGGCGTTGCAGCAACAGGTTGGCAGGCAGACCTGCTGGCACTTGTGCCAATACCGGGGCTTCGAGCGAGATGACCGGCATGCCCATCGGCAGATCAGTGCCCACCAGCAATCGCAAGGCGTTGATGTCCTGCGCGACTTGGCGCGTATAGGCCTGGACTTGCCCACGGGCGCTGTCCACCAAGGTGCGTGCCTGGCGGACATCAAGGTCCGACGCGGTACCGGCATCGCTGCTGGCCTGGATCAGCGACAGGTTATGCCCATAATTATCCAGGGTCGAACGGGTGACCTCCAGCAGATGCTGATCGGTTTGCCAGGTCAGGTAGGCAACTGCTACATCGGCCACCAGGCCAATGCGCACGCTGCGACGGGTCTCCTCACTGGCCAGGTAGGTTTCCTGCGCCTCTTTCGACAGGCTGCGGATCCGCCCCCACACGTCCAGCTCATAGCTGGTCAGGCCCACCGAGACGCCGTTGTCACCGGTGGTCAAATGTTTGCCCGTGTCGGACAGGTCGGCGGGGGTACGCGAGCGCCCCCCTTCGCCGTCAAGGCCGATTTCCGGCGACAGTGCCGAACGCTGGATCTGGAACTGCGCCCGGTACGCGGCGACGTTCAGCGCAGCCTTGCGCAGGTCGCGATTGTTGGCCAACGACAGGTCGATCAGGCGGTGCAAGGCCGGATCCTTGAAGAAGCGCTGCCAGTCGATCGGAGCCGCATCGCCCCCTTGCGGGGCCGCGTACGCGGCACCCTGGGGGTAGGCACCGGGGACGGGCATATTCGGGCGATGATAGGTCGGGATAAAGCTGCAGCCTGCAAGGCAAGCAGCCACAGCGAGCAACAGCGGCTTATGCCTCATGGCTTGCTCCTTGTGCGTGCTCGGCCTTGGCCGAACGTCGGGAGGTGAACAGTTTCATAACGCTCACGTAGAACAGGGGGACAAAGAAAATCGCCAGGAAAGTCGCCGCCAGCGTACCGCCGACCACGCCAGTGCCGATCGAGTGCTGACTGCCACTGCCAGGGCCGTGCGCGCGGGCCAAGGGTAAGGTACCCATCACGAAAGCGATGGACGTCATGATGATTGGACGCAAGCGCAGGCGCGCTGCTTCCAGGGCTGCTTCCCTCAACGGACGACCATGCTTCTCGTGCAGGTCCTTGGCAAACTCCACGATAAGGATCGCGTTCTTCGCCGCCAAACCCATCGTGGTCAACATGCCCACCTGGAAGAACACGTCATTGGATAGCCCGCGACCCAAGGTCGCCGCCAATGCACCCAGCACGCCCAATGGCACTACCAACATAACCGATACCGGTACCGACCAACTCTCGTACAGCGCCGCCAGGCACAAGAACACGATCAACAGCGATAACCCATACAGCATGGGTGCCTGAGAACCTGCGGCACGCTCCTCGTACGACAGTCCCGTCCAGGACAGCCCTACACCATTGGGGAGCTGCGCGGCCAGACGCTCGACCGCAGCCATCGCATCGCCAGTACTGTAACCGTCAGCCGGCTGGCCTAGCAGTTCCACCGAAGGGATACCACCATAGCGCTCAAGTTTTGGCGAACCGTAGATCCACTTGCCGCTGGCGAAGGCCGAGAACGGTACCATTTGCCCAACATCGTTACGTACGTACCACTTGTCAAAGTCCTCGGGTGCCAGACGGGAGTCCTTCTGGCCCTGTACATAGACCTTCTTGACCCGCCCCTTATCAATGAAATCATTCACATACGACGACCCCCACGCCACGGACATGGTGTCGTTGATGGAGGTAATGGATACCTGCAACGCGCGGGCTTTTTCGTCATCGATGGTGACTTGATACTGACCTTCATCATTCAGCCCGTTGGGGCGAGTCAGGCGTAGCATCGGCTCCTTGGCTGCCAGTGCCAGAAACTGGTCACGGGCCTTCATCAGCCCAGCATGACCAAGGCCAGCATTGTCCTGCAGGAACAAGTCGAAGCCGATGGCGTTACCCATTTCCTGAATGGCCGGTGGCACAATCGGGACTACGTTGGCGTCCTTGATGCCCGCCGCAAACCGGCCAATGCGGGCGGCCACCGAAGCCACGCTTTGGTCAGGTGTGGTGCGCTCATCAAAGGGTTTGAAGCCAATGAACACCAGACCAGAGCTTTGACCACGGCCCGCGAAGTTGAAGCCGTTGACCTCGAAGGCCGAACTTACCGCACCTTGCTCATGCGCCAGCACGTAGTCGCGCACCTGGTCCATGACCACCTGCGTGCGTTCCGCGCTGCTGTTAGGAGGGGTCTGCACCTGAACCATCATCACGCCCTGGTCCTCGTCGGGCAGGAAGGAAGATGGCAGTTCACGAAACAGCAGCGCCACACCCACCAACAGCAACACGTAGATCGCAAAAGTGCGTTTGGGCGCTCGCAGCAATCGGCCGACCCCACGTTCGTAGCGGGCAGCATTGCTCTCAAAGGTGCGATTGAACCAGCCGAAAAACCCCTTCTTGGGACCGCTGCCGGAGGCATGCGGCTTGAGCAGCGTGGCGCAGAGCGCCGGGGTGAACACCAGTGCAATCAGCACCGACAGCGCCATGGAGGAAATGATGGTGATAGCGAACTGGCGATAGATAATACCTGCCGACCCGCCGAAGAAAGCCATCGGCAAAAACACGGCACTGATCACTAGGCCAATACCGACGAGGGCGCCAGATATCTGCTCCATGGACTTGTAGGTAGCCTCCTTAGGCGAGAGGTGTTCCTCCACCATTAGCCGCTCTACGTTTTCCACTACCACGATGGCGTCGTCCACCAACAAGCCGATTGCCAACACCATGGCGAACATGGTCATCACGTTGATGGTAAAACCGCAGGCGAACAGCACCCCAAACGTACCCAGCAGTACCACCGGTACCGCCAGCGACGGAATCAGCGTGGCGCGGATGTTCTGCAGGAACAGCAACATGACAACAAACACAAGCGCGATGGCTTCGAACAGGGTGTGGATGACCGCGTGAATCGAGGCGTTGACCACCGGTGAGGTGTCATACGGGAACACTACTTCCACCCCTTCGGGCAGGTAGGGCTTGAGCTTATCGACCGTGGCCCGTACTCGGGAAATCGAATCGAGCAGGTTGGCACCCGTGGCCAGACGCAGCGCGATACCGGCGGCGGGCTTACCGTTGTATTCGCCACTGATCGAGTAGTTCTCACTGCCCAGAGTGACCTCACCCAGATCCTTCAAACGAATCTGCGAGCCATCAGGCTGGACCTTGACCAGGATTTCCTTGAATTCATCTACGGTACGCATACGCGTCTTGCCGATGACCGTGGCGTTGAGCTGCACACCGCCACGGGTTGGCAAGCCGCCAATGGAGCCGGATGACACCTGCACGTTCTGCGCCGATACGGCGTCGACAACATCCTCGGGCACAAGCTGATAGCTGTTGAGCTTGGCCGGATCCAGCCAGATGCGCATGGCATTCTGAGCGCCCATGATCAGGTAATCGCCCACGCCCTTGGTGCGCGCCAAGGGGTCCTGGAATTGGGAGACGATCAGGTTGCCCAGGTCAAAATTTGAGAGGTGGCCGTCCTTGGACACCAACGCCATCACCAACATGAAGTTGATCTGGTATTTGACCACTCGGATGCCCTGGCGCTGCACCTCTTCGGGAAGCATGGGCTCGGCAAGCTGGAGCTTGTTCTGAACCTGAACCTGGGCGATATCCGGGTTGGTGCCTTGATCGAACGTCACAATGATCTGCAGGCTGCCATCGGAGTTGGAGTTGGAGGTGATGTAGCGCAGGCCATCGAGGCCATTGAGTTGCTGCTCGATCACCTGCACCACGGTGTCCTGGACGGTCTGCGCCGAGGCCCCTGGGTACGTTACGCTGATCTGGATAGCAGGCGCGGCAATATTCGGGTATTGGTTGACCGCCAGCGAGCGAATCGCTAACCCACCACCCAGCATGATTACCAGCGCAATGACCCAGGCGAAAATCGGCCGGTCAATGAAGAAACGAGACATGGGGAAAGTACCTTTATCGTGACGCGGTCAGCGCATCGAGATCGACGTTTTGCGCCGGCGTGGCGTGCACTACGCTGGTGGCACCGAGGTGCTGCAGACCTTCGGTGATCACTTGCTCGCCGGGTTTCACGCCGCTGTCTACCAGCCAGGCATTGCCCATGGTGCGAACCACCGACAGGTCGCGGTGCTCGACGTGATTGTCGGCGGTGACAACCCAGGCAGTGGCCATGCCGCGGCTATCGCGAACGATCGCCTGCTCGGGCACCAGCATGGCGCCCTCACGCACGCCTTCCTTCAACTGGGCATGCACGAACATACCGGGCAGCAGCGCTCGGTCGGGGTTGGGGAACACCGCCCGCAGGGTCACGGAACCCGTCCCCTCGTCCACGCTCACTTCGGAGAATTTCAGCGTGCCCGTCAGTGGGTAGGCGCTACCGTCATCAAGGGTAAGGCTGACCTCTGCCTGATCGGCACCTGCGGACTTGAGCGCGCCAGAACTCAGTGCGCGCTTGAGCGCCAGGATCCTGGTAATGGGTTGAGTCACGTCGACGTAGATCGGATCGAGCTGATTAACAGTTGCCATGGCACTGCTTTGGCCATTGGTCACCAGCGCCCCTTCGGTGACGGCCGAACGGCCGATGCGCCCGGAAATCGGGGACATTACCTCGGTGTATTGCACATTGATATCGGCAACTTGTTTATCGGCCTCGGCCTGTTTCCAGGCCGCAAGGGCGTCATCATACTGCTGCTGGCTGACCGCGCGGGTCTTCAACAGGCGCTCGTACCGCTCGGCAAGGTTTCGGGCGCTACGCAGATTGGCCTCCGCGCGGGCCTGCTGGGCTACGTAGGTGCGAGGATCAATCTGGTACAGCTGCTGCCCCTGCTTGACCTCTGCGCCTTCAGTGAAAAGCCGTTGTTCAAGAATGCCACTGACCTGGGGACGTACTTCAGCTACGCGATAAGCCGAGGTCCGACCTGGCAGATCGGTTGTGAGCGTCAAAGGGGCCGCAGTGATGGTATAGACACCCACTTCGACAGGGGCGGTGCTGGCCACGGGCTGCTCCTGATGGCAGGCGCCGAGCAGCGTCGAAAAAACAAGTATGCAAGGAATGTGGTGCGCTTTGGAAAGTTGCACAACAAGGCTCCGTGTAAAATAGGATCGATCATGCGGTTATCGCAGACCTACTACTGGCATGCGGCACCGCCGTGGCCAGAGACGTGGCCACGGGATACGGTGACGATATGGGCAATTGCGGCATGGCTGTATGCACGGGTTAAGAGCACAGTCACGCGATCAACAACGGGGAGAGAGGCTCAGGACGACGCGATCAGCATTGCAGGGCAAAAACCAGCACACCGTACGGTGTGGTCGCCAGGCCGTTCGGCGCTGACCGCGCAGTGCCATTCTCGCTGATACTCATAACTGCTACCCCTTGCCGGACAGCTCCAGACCGCGGCCAATATAGAATCCACAGCATTTTGAGTCCTGTCGAAACTGGTGTGCCTTGTCAGTCATTTGTCGAAGAACTGCCCATGAAGTAGCAGGTTGTCGCAAAACTGTAACTGCTCATCGGCGATAGGCGGGGGGAACACCGCGGACCAGTCTCGCATGGGGCGGTCGGGGTGATAAACCTGTGCAATCAGCCCGGTATCGAGCCGCTGACAAGAGAAACCAAATGCAGTTGATTGAAGCCACATCTTCAAGATTGGTCCTTCAATCTCAGCGTGACTGCCGCCGCCTGTTCGATCTTATCCGTGATTTGGCTATAGACTGGAAACTTTCCGCATTTTAGAAGGCGACGGGCGAAATCGCCTATCTCATTCCAGGATTCGCGACGTACGGCCGGGGCATAAATCCGGGGGACATCTTTTTTAGTTTCTCCCATCAACCCTCGCCCTAAAGCTCATCTATATGCCCTTCGGAGCTTAGGCACCGACGCTGATCGCGGTAATCATACCGAGAGCAAATGTGCATCCCGTTGCCCATCAAGACTCAGTGCCCACGACTTCGTAACTAAATATTTCACTATCATTAGTGTGATGACTCTCAGACAAGCGCGATTCTTTTCGGATCCAACAGCGCTTAAATCAAAGGTTTCCGTTCCCTGTCCTTCCCGCTAGTTGACTAATCTGTCAAATTAATAAGACGCTGTGTAACGCGCTCGATACCGAAAATGCAGGAACCATAAGCCTGCATTCCAGTCTTGATTGTATCTGGGACCCTAATATGAACTTCGCTGCGAGGATCAGGTCCCGGCTGCAGGTCATCCACCAATAGCAGTTCGTGGGAGACCCCTGCTTATGGACTGAAATATCTAGGGAGGATACTCAAATGCTCTCGTTCAAAACTGACTACCACCCCATTGAGGTTGCCCTGCACTGGTGTAACCTTGCTGACCATGCGACTGAAATTCTGGCGGTGGCCTTTTATGACCCTGACAAACTTCTTGCGCTGTTCCCTCAATGGCCTTCTCTTCACTTTTATACCGAACGGATCTACGACGCTATTCTCTGCGGCGAACTTCCTGCCTGGTATCTGGGGCACCAGGTCCGTCCCGATAGTGAAGTTAATCGTGCCTACCTCACGGTCCGACGCACCGATCTAAGGGGTTGGGTAGCCCGTGATTACCCCGACGACATTCCTGGGTTTCTGTTCGACTGCAATGCTCAGCACATCCAATACGTCAGCCTCGGTGCACACTTGGCGCAGAAGTCAGAGCTGGAGGCCACTGCTCGTGAACTGCAGAAGGTTCGCCAAACGCTTGCCAGCCGGACCGCAGAGCTGGAGTCGCAGGTCAGCGAGCTGCAGGTAGTGATTGATCACATGGGGCTGTCGGAGACGCCAAGCAACGACTCCAGCCTGCTGCACTACGTGATCATCGGGGCGTTACTGGCCATTGGCGCCGGTAAATCCCCTGAAGGCCAGGTGCAATCCATCTACAAGGACCAGAGCGCCATCGTAGCTGAGATTTTGCGCCGCTTCGCCAATATTCGAGGACTGAGCAAACGCACCCTTGATCGGAAATTTGCGCAGGCCCGGCGCTGTCTGAAGCAAGCGGGGTAAGCCTTGCCAGCGATTGCCAGGCAATTGGTGCAATTGCCTGGCAATGACAATCCCCCATTCTGGTTATTGACTGAATGTCACATCCCACCACGCGCCAAACGACGCTAAGGAGTGACATCATGCAATCTGCCACCATCGCCCCCTCTGCCGATCGCCACATCATGCGTCGTGACGAGGTCGAACAGAAAACCGGCTTCAAGCGCTCGCACATCTACAACCTGATGAAAGCCGGGCTGTTCCCGCAATGCCGGCGCATCGGCACCCGCGCGGTGGGTTGGGACTCGTTGGAAATCGAGCAGTGGGTGCAAGATCGCCTGTCGCTCCGGGACTGACGCCATGGACGTGCTCTCGCTGATTTCGACCAAGGGCGGCGCTGGCAAGACGACCGTCGCCGCCAATCTGGGTGGGTTGTTGGCTGATGCCGGCCTGCGGGTTCTGCTGTTGGATTTGGACAGCCAGCCGACACTGTCCAGTTACTATGCCCTGCCCCAGCCCCGCGCTGCCGGCACCTACGAGCTGATCGCGCAGAATCTGACGTTGGCCGAGCAGATCATCACGGCCACAGCGATGCCCGGTCTTGACCTGATTGTCTCCAACGATCGTGCAGGTCACCTCAATACCTTGCTACTGCACGCACCCGATGGGCGCCTGCGCCTGCGTAACCTGCTGCCGACGTTTGCCGATGACTACGACGTGATGGTCGTGGACACCCAGGGCGCACGCAGCGTCGTCGTGGAAATGGCCATCCTCGCCTCGGGCTGCGCGTTGTGCCCCTTGCCACCCGAGATGCTGGCGGCGCGAGAGCTGCGCCGCGGCACCCTGGGGCTGTTCGAAGAACTGGAGCCCTACCGACATCTGGGGGTGTCACTGCCGCCGGTGAAACTGTTGCTCAACCAGGTGAATTTCAACCGCCGGGATACGCGCCTGATCATGCAGAGTCTACGGACGACCTTCGCGGACGATGCGCACGTCAGCCTCTGCGACACGGTTATTCCCGACCGCGTGGCCTATCTGAATGCGGCCACGCTGGGGATGCCCGTACACCGTGTCGAGCCACACCCCGTGAGGGGCGGCCGTGGCCGTCCAGCCGCCCAGGTGATGCGCGACTTGGCCTTGGAATTGTTTCCCCACTGGCGCCAACAACTGATCAAGACTGCTCCGGCTCGGACAGGCACAGGACTGCTTCCTGAGTAATCTCCAACCACCCCGCCGTGCCCCATCCAGGGCGTGGCTTGACCCGGGCAGCCCTCATGAAGACACCCACCTCAGAGGAAATCACCCGCAAGCTGCAGCACTCCCACTTTCCCAGCACGACTAGCCTGGAGCAACCGGTAGATCCTGCCTGCGATACGCCGATGCTGGTCACGCTGGAGCAGTTGCGACCTTACGATCACAACCCCCGGTTTATCCGCAATCCGCTGTATGCTGAAATCAAGGAGTCGATCCGGGAACGCGGTCTGGACCAGCCGCCGGCCATCACCCGACGTCCCGGCGAGGCTCATTTCATCATCCGCAACGGCGGCAACACGCGCCTGGCGATCCTCAATGAGCTCTGGCAGGAAACCCGCGACCAGCAGTTCTTCCGCATTGCCTGCCTGTTCCGACCCTGGTCAACCGAGCCACACGCGCTGCTGGGGCATTTGGCCGAAAGCGACCTGCATGGCCAGTTGACCTTCATTGAACGCGCTTTGGCGGTGGCGAAGCTCAAGGACATGCTGGAAGCCGGCAGCGCCCGGTTAAGCCAGCGTGAGCTGGCAAAGCGCCTGGGCGAGGGAGGTTATCCCATCTCGCAACCGCATATCAGCCGCATGTTCGATACCTTGGAGCACCTTCTGCCCGCCATTCCTCAAGTGCTATACACCGGACTTGGCAAACAACTCATCGAGCGCACTATCAGTTTGCGACGCAGGAGCGAAGCAGTCTGGAACCGCTATGCGTTCGACGTCGGAGACTTTGAACCCCTGTGGTTGGAGACCTTGTCTCAGTTTGACGGCGACGCTGGCGATTTCGATCTATTCCAGGTGCAGGATGAACTCCTCGCCCGCATGGCCGACATCCTGCGGCAGTCGCCCCGCACACTTGCGTTGGACTTGGCTCAGGAAGGTAGCGTCGTGAGTGCGCCGCCGCAGGCTGCGGTGGACGGGGCTGGAGTGACAGACCATTCCCTCGCACCGCTATCGGAATTATCGCTCAGCTATGACGCGACGCCCGACCACAATCCCGTGGCGAAGACGAGTGAGCATAATTTGCTGTCCGATGCCCACCCTACGACGCCCCAGGCAGAGTATGAAAATGAGGATCAACCGGCACATCATCCTGCCGCCGCTTCGCCAGCAAGCTCGCCAGAGATCATGCTGCCAACTTCACTCGACCAGCTGTGGCTGTTTAGAGCCGATCACGCCAACCCTGAGCACCTGCGCCAGGCCTGCGCGCAGTTAGCCTTGCAATTGGCCGAATACGGCAACCTCGGCGACTGGGTCCTCCCGATGAACACGCACCTGGGCTTCTCCCTGACACCCGCCATCGAACCTCCCTCTGAACCGCGCAGCGTCGGCATCCAGCTGCTACTGGGCGGCCTGCTGCGGCTTCACGATGAGGTGCTCTGGGAGCATCAACAGCAACTGCCCGCCGCGCTATTCGGTCAGTTGCTGACCGGGGTCTACGACCAGCCGCTGGAGGACCACCGCCCCCTGCCGGTGAAGCTCGAACGCCTGCCTGACGAGCAGTTGCTGCAACTGTTCTGCCTTGTCCGCCTGTCCCGCCAGTTGATCGACCTCTCGCTATCGTCCACTCGCTAACACTCGGAGGTGCCCCATGGGCACGACGTTCAATCTGTTGAATCACGCCATGCTCAACCAAGTGCTGCATGAGCTGCGTCATGGCCACGTGCAGCGCTGCAAGGCCCTCGGTTTGGGTGACGAAGATATCGAAGTGCTGCAGTCACTGCCGCCCACTACCCTCTCCCACCTGGCGCACTCAAATATTTCCTGGGTTGAGGTCAAGGTCGACATCACTGTCCTGCGTCGACTGATCATCCAGGCCGAACGCGACGAACAGAACGAGCGGCTGATCAATCGCGCACTCAAGCTGGGTGCCAGCTCCAGCATCATGTACCGCTGTTTCGGGCTGGATCATTCGGAAACCGCGCTGCGGCGGCGCGTGCTGAAGATCGAGACTCACCGTGGACGTCCGGTACAACTGAGCGAAGCCCAGGAGCATGCGGTGTGGCAACGCTGGTGCCAACTGCGCGACGACGATCAGCACTTCGACCGCTTGGACGCGATGATGATGCTCGCCGAGGAGCAGCACATCAGCCTGACCCTGGTGTGGCAGCAGATCGATCTCTACGGAGGTGCACCATGCTGAGTTTTTACGACATAGACTGGGCCGACGTCGTACGACAAAGCCTTCCAGCCTTGGAGCGACACAATCAGTACCTGGCCAAGCAGGAAGCGCTGCGTCTGGCTGCGCTCGAAGCAGCAGCCCCGCGCTTTGTCTACGCAGGCAAGGACAATCCGATGCCCCAGGCGTTGCTGCTCGACACTCGCCTGACGCCGCTGGAGCGCAACACCTGGCAAGTTTTACGTTGGCTGATCATCGAACGCCGCGTCGAGGCCCCGCGCTACCAGGACCTGCAACCGTACCTGGCCACCAGCCCCTGCGGCGCGCAAGCCTCACGCGAGACCATCGCCCGGGCGTTGAACGTGCTGCGCAGCACCCGCTGGCTGAGTCTGGCCGACCGTGCGCGCGATGAGCAAGGCTGCCTGCGTGGCAGCGTCTACGTGCTCTACGACGAACCGCTGCCACCGCACCAGGCGCTCAACGTCGACAGCGGCTACCTGGCGTTGATCCGGCAGAACCTCAGCCATGCCACCAAGGGCGTGCGCGACCTGGCGCGGCACGTGCTGCAGGAGCTACGGGATGATGTACAGGTGCCTGCCGATGTCCTCAGGGGCCTCGACCAGGCAGCGGAGCGTGCGGTACAACAAGCATTGCCGTTCGATACCCCGTCGAAGCGTGAGGGTTCCGAACGGAAGGTAGCGGACAACGTTCGGAATTCTGCAGTCAGATCGGCAGGGAGCGTCGATGTCAGCGAGCCCCTGGTTTTGGCTGATGTTCGGAATCCGAACGCGACCTGTACAGTACTTAAAAGCCAAAGCAATAAAAAAACAGTACCGCGCGCGGCGCTGGCGGACGCGGCGGCGCAGTGGCCGGAAACACTGCAACTGAGCCTGGGTGAGCGCAAGATGGCGCAGCAGGCGCTGCATCGGTTGGAACCCGAACAACGCCAAGCGGTGATCAATGAGGCAGTCGCCCGCTGCATCCGCGGCACTGTCCGAAAACCTGCGGCCTACCTGATGGGGCTGATCAAGCGTGCCTGCAACGGCGAATTCACCCTCTGGGCGGCGCGGGCACTCACCGGCGAACCGGAGGCCGCTTGCCACCGCTCCTCGACATCGCACGAGCCGACGAAGACGTCCAAGCCACCCCGCGAGGCTTCGCCACTGGCACTGGCGTGTCTCAGCGAGCTGAAGCAACGATGCCGCGTGGTCAGCGCCAGCTGACGGATCTGATGCCAACGACATCACGTCCAGCGAGGTCCACTGATAGCGGGCGATCCGGAGCGCTTCTTCGCATTGATCGCCGCGCAAAACTGGCCCTGCTGCCGTCGTCACAGGTGCTCGAATGGCAAGGAGACCGATGAAGGCGATCAGGACCAACGATGCGATCGATCACCCACGTCTGCCACGGTGAAGCCATCTCGGAAGGGCCGGGGCACTGATCAGCGCAACCGAGCCGCCGTGCTCGCCTGCCGACATGGCATGAGTCAGTAGCGTGCCTCCCTGAACCACCGCCACGAAGTGGCATCCTCGATGGCTCCCGGTGGAACTGATGCTGATGGCATCACTCCAGCGACGTCCAGCGATGCCGAGCAATCCGAAGCGATCGCCTTCGCATTGATCGCTGTCGACCGTTGCCAGACCAACCAAGGTAGCGCCATCTCCACGGCGAGGAACCGGCGATGGTCGACCACTACCAACTCAACCTGGGTTCATTGCGCAGCAGCATCACCCTGACGCTGCACACCCATCACGCCGCCCGCCTGTGGCAGGGGCGCCTCGCGCGTGAAGGCGTGCATGCGATCATGGGCATGGCCGGCTACATCAGCGTCACCAACCTGCTCAAGCAGGCCAGCAGCCAGGATGATCCGTTCGCCGACTGGTTCATGCTGCAGCTGGAAGAGAAACTGCTGCTGGCCAAGGCCGAAATGCTTGCCCTGTCCGAGCAAGTAGGCCGCCTGGAGCGCGACCTGCCCAGCCAAGTCGACATCGGCGACAACCTCAACATCCACCCAGTGACCTTGCCGCTGTTCATCGGCAGCCAGCTGGGGTTTCTTGCGGTCTATCTGCTCACCGACTACGACACCCTGGTGCGGCGGGTGCTGCTGGCCCACCACACGGCGCTGATCGGTCGCAGCGACATGGAGATCTGGATAGATCGCGGTGCGCACCTGCTGCGTAGCCTATTTGGCCTGGCGCAGCGCTACCGCCTGGCCGGCGTCAGCCGCGATGACATGGCGGCGAACAATGCCCGCGCCCGCGAGGCCGTGGAAAAATTCGGCCTGCCGCCACAGGACATCCTCGAAGGCCTGCGGCGTTCACAGTTCGCCCCGCCGACCGTGCGCCATCCCGCCGTAATCCATGAGGCGGAGCTCGATGACGAGGTACCAGACGAGCAAGTGGCGGCTGAACCGACCGTCCAGCCCCAAGGCGGTGTGGCATGACCCTCGCCGAGGCGATCGCCCGACGCCTGTCAACGGATGCCTATCGGCAGTTCGAACAGGGTGCCTCCCTAAAAGGCCTTTTAAAGCCTTTTAAGGGTAAGGGGGAGCTGCAGCAACTGGCCGATACTGCGCTGCGCCTGAAAACCCAGGTCGCCGAGCTGATGAGCGTGCTGCTGGCCATCGTGGCGCAACCACCCTTCTCACTGCTGGACCTGCGCCTGGTGGTGCAGCGTAGCGCGGCCGGCACGAACTTCCTGCGCTGGCGCAGCCGTGACTTCAATCGCATGGGCGCGCTGGTGTGGCAACGGGCGATGGCACAGCCACAGCTGGCGCAGTCGGTGCGCGAGGCGCTGCTGCAGCTGGAGGTCAACCGCATCACCCTGAACCTGCAGATGAGCAGCCTGCATTCGCTGCACCGGCACGCCACGGCGAGCGCGGCCAAGCTGCAGGCTGCCGAGACCCTCTTCGATCACTCCCCTACCCCCACCGTGGAGCAGCAACCATGAGCACTCTGTTTGTCGGCGAAGGCAACATCGGCAGCGTCCCCGAATTCCAGGAATTCAACACCAACCCCGATGAGCCACGGCGCCTGCTGCGGCTGAACGTGTATTTCGACAACCCGGTACCGCGCGAGGGCGGCTACGAGGATCGCGGCGGCTACTGGGCGCCGGTGGAGCTCTGGCACCGTGATGCCGAGCACTGGAGCACGTTGTTTCAGAAGGGCATGCGCATCCTGGTCGAGGGCCGCACGGTTAAGGACGAGTGGGAGGACAGCGAGGACAACGCGCGGGTGACGTTCAAGGTGGAAGCACGGCGCATCGGTATCCTGCCACATCGCCTGGCCTCGGTGATCATGCGCGAGAAAGCCAGCGAGCCGACCAAGGGCGACGGCTCGGCGCGCAAGACTGGCGGCAGGAAAGGCGCGCGCAAAGCGGATTGAAGGTGGACGTCAGTGGAATCGCGCCGACTCAACGCGAGACTCACGCTGGGCCGGCCACCTGCCCGGCCTGCAGCCACCGCGGTTCCTGCAACCCTTGATTACTGCTGGCGGGCTAGCTCGTGCTGGGCATGCGCCAGCAGCAGGGCCACCTCGTACAGGTGCTGGTCCAGGGCACGGAATGCCCGCCAATGCGCCGGACTCTGCTGGACCCAACTGGCCAACGTCTCCCTTGCTTGCAGGTTGTCCGGCTCCACGTGAGTCGCCAGGAACAGCTCGTAGGCTTTGATCTCCAGCGCCGTCATGTCGGCGTCATCGGAACGGTCCATGTTGCCTCCTCGTGCTGACAGGTATACCGCACTTTCTCAGTTAAATGCGCCCTATCAGGTTGCTAGTCAACCTTATAGGGCGCTCATATGCGCGAGTTGATGGTCAACCATATGGGTCGAATTGGAGAGTGCCCCGTTGCCCGCCAAACAGCCTAGCCTACGTTACATCGGTCGCCAGTTGGCCCAGCTGCGCCGCGACCGCCAACTGACCCAGGAAGACCTCGGCGAACGCCTGGAGATTGGCGCCGAAGCGGTCTCGCGCCTGGAACGCGGCCTGGTCGACCTGTCAGTGACCAAGCTGCTGCAGCTGGCGGACATTTTCCAGTGCTCGGCTGCCGAGCTGCTGGTGGCCATCAGGCCCCGCGCTCAGGATCAGGCCCAGACGTTCGCGACGTTGCTCGACAAGCTCAGCGCCGAGGACCGGCAATTTGCCCTCGATTCCGTCGAGCGCCTGGCCGCGCACCTGGCGCGCAAATAAGGGCACACCGTTTCAGCTTTCCGCTGGCTCTTTCTCACCCCGCCCGCACCCTGTCGCTATCTGATCAGGGGAGCCTAGCCATGCGCCTGTACATCTGCGAAAAACCCTCCCAGGCCCGCGATATCGCCCGCGTGCTGCAGGCCAATCGCCGCGGTGACGGCTGCCTACAAGGCAATGCGGTAACCGTGACCTGGTGCGTGGGCCATTTGCTGGAGACCGCGCCACCGGAGAGCTACGGTGCGCAGTACAAGCGCTGGACCTTGGAGGACCTGCCGATCATCCCAAGCCGTTGGCAAGTGGTTGCCAAGCCCAAAGTTGCGGCGCAGTTGAAGGTCATCGAACAGCTGCTGCGAACCTGCAACGAGGTGGTGGTGGCCACCGACGCCGATCGCGAGGGCGAGATGATCGCCCGCGAGATCATCGAGCGCTGTCGCTACCAGGGGCCGATCCTGCGACTGTGGCTCTCAGCGCTGGACGAGGCGTCGATCCGCAAGGCACTGGCCGCACTGCGCCCGGGCGAGCAGACGCTGTCACTGTATCACTGTGCGCTGGCGCGCTCCCGCGCCGATTGGCTGGTGGGCATCAACCTCAGCCGGCTGTTCACCCTGCTCGGCCGGCGTGCCGGCTTCGATGGCCTGCTGCCGGTGGGCCGCGTGCAGACGCCGACCTTGCGCCTCGTGGTGGAACGCGATCGAGCCATCGCCAGCTTCGTGCCCCGCCCTTTCTGGACGGTCGATGCGCAGCTGCAGGCCGAGGGCATGGCGTTTTTGGCGCGCTGGCAGCCTCCAGCAGTGAGTTGCGACGACAGCGGGCGCTGCATCGATGAGGCGGTCGGGCAAAGGGCGGCGCGGCGGCTGGTGCAACGCGCCCAGGCGCAGGTGTCCTCTATCGAGGTGGAGCGTGTGTGTGAAGGACCGCCGCTGCCCTTCGACCTGGGGACCTTGCAGGAGATCTGCTCGGCCAAGCTTGGACTCGGCGCCCAGGACACCTTGAACACGGCGCAGGCGCTGTACGAGACCCACAAGGCCACGACCTACCCGCGCACTGACTGTGGCTTCCTGCCCGAGAGCATGCTCAATGAGGTGCCGCGCGTGCTGCACGCCCTGGCGGCCAGCGCGCCGTCGCTGGGGCAATGGCTTAAGGCCGCTGACCCGAGCCGACGCTCACGCGCCTGGAACACCAGCAAGATCACCGCCCACCACGGCATCATCCCCACGGCGGTGACCCTCGACCAGGGGCAATTGTCCGAGCGCGAGCAGGCTGTCTACGCGCTGATTCGCGCGCGTTACCTGGCGCAGTTCCTGCCCGACCACGAATACCTGAAAACCCAGGTGCTGCTCGTAAGCGACGAAGACCAGTTGCAGGCTCGCGGCAAACAGATCCAGGAGCGCGGCTGGAAGGCGGTGATCGATGAGGCCGACGACAGCGAACCGGGCGAGCCGAGCCAGCGACTGCCGACGCTGCGCGAGGGTACGTCGCTGCCCGTGCTCGACGCCGTGGTCAACGCGCACCGCACCCAGCCGCCCAAAGCCTACACGGAAGGTACCCTGATCAAGGCGATGAAGACCATTGCCAACCAGGTTGCCGACCCGCGCCTGAAACAAAAGCTCAAGGACAGCATCGGCATCGGCACCGAGGCCACCCGCGCGGCGATCATCCAGGGACTGATCGATCACGGCTACCTGGCGAAGAAGAAACGCAGCCTTGCGGCCTCCGCGGCCGCGCACACGCTGATTGAGGCGGTACCGCCGGAGGTGGCCGACCCGGTGTTGACTGCCCTGTGGGAGCAGGCGCTGGACCGCATCGAATCGGGGCAGCTGGACGTCGAGACCTTTCTGGCCAAGCAGGCCGCCTGGCTCACGCAACTGGTGCAGAGCCACGCCTCGCTGACCCTACGCGTGCCAGCCGCCGCCAAAGGCCCCGCGTGCCCGGTGTGCCGCAGCGCCATGCGCCAGCGCAAGGGCCGCACCGGTACCTTCTGGTCATGCTCGCGTTATCCGGATTGCACGGGCACCAAGCCGATGGCCACAGCCAAGCGCACCCGCAAGCCCCGCTCCTCCTGAGCAGCGCACGGCACCTTGACGCTCCTCGCGGAGGCTGTTGTAGTAAGGGTGCCCCATCGCCAGTTGGCGAACCAAGACCGATACGCTCCGGGCAGCTCGGTCGAACCGTCGTGTTCGGAGCCATGCCACACCTCTTCCCCGTGAATGCTTTTCGGCGTCATAGATCCTCCAGGCGGATGACCCCTGCGGCTTGCAGCAGGCCCCAGGGGTCATCCGCCTCGGCGATGATGCTCAGCACCGGTGCCCGCCGGCGAAAGACTGGGCGCCTTTTGTGCGCGGATGCGTGCCTGCAGTTTCCGATCCAGGCCACGACAAGGGTCGGTTGAACCAGGTGAATGACCGGCGACAGTTTTGCGATGGACTTCGCGGTCAGGGTACCGGGTCAAAGGTGGTCCTCCTCATCCTAGCCTGATGACCGTCGGGCTATTTTTTCGCCGGTAACTTTCCACTGAAGACCATCGGCTTCCGGCCGCCGAAGACTCGCTCAAGCCCCTGTTGACGCGGGGTTCGCCTCGATCTATAGATGAACTGCACCTCGCTGTCGATGACAGCACCCAGGTAGCCAGAACCTTGAAGGCTACGCCCATTGCGGGTGGTTCTTCCCCAGTGCGATCAGCGCTCGGCAGCTCGCACGGTCACCGCCCCCTCGGTGATGAGCGCTCCTTAACAGGTCCTGTGACCACCCTTGCCTCCCCTTGCGGAACTCACCTCCCGCCAGGGCTGGTGGATATCCGCGTTTCTTGCAAACAGGAGATTCACCATGACTACTGCAAACAACGCTGCACCCACCAGCTACTTCAACCTGCACACCCAAGGCATTGGCTACCTGAACCGTATTCGCGAGGTCCCGGTACGTCGCGGGCAACCGTTCATGGCCTGCGACATCGCCGCTCTGCACGGTGCCTCGGATGACGTCGAGTACACTCGCTTCGACTGCAAGGTCGCCGGCGGTGAAGCGGAACGTCTGATCCGCGAGCACCTGGAAGACGTCAAGGCCGATCGCAAGGTGCTGCTGGCCTTTCGCATTGGCGATCTGTGGGTCGACGCCTTCACCTACGAAAAAGGTGAGCGCAAAGGCCTGCCGGGGGCCAGCCTCAAGGGTCGGTTGATCTTCATCGAGTGGATCAAGGTCGATGGCCAACTGACCTACAAGGCAGCACCCCGTGCTGAAGCCCCTGCTCCAGCTGAACCGGAGCAGCAGGCTGATGAGGCCGATGCTGAACAGGAAGCGCCAGCCGACACTTCCCGCGCCAGCACCGGCCGTCGTCAAGCCCCGGCTGCCAACAGCCGTCGCACCGCCACTCCGGCGCGTCAGTCTGCCTAAGGCGATTGACCCACCCACCAGGCGCTCGCACGAGCGCCTTTTTTTTCACCTGTGTCGGAGGTTGCCATGGAGAGCTACTGGCTCTGCGAGGACTGCCTGCAGGCGGTGGCCTTTGAGGACTTCAGCGCGCTGTCGCTGTATTACAGCGAGGCTGAGGTCGACCAGCGCATCGCCCAGATGCGCGCCGCCCTGCAAGCCCTACTGCCCTTGAGTGCCGACTTTGATCCTGAGACCGGCATCGGCATCGAGGACTTTTCCACCTCGCCCTGCGAAGCCTGCTGTAGCTGCTTGCACGGCACGCGGCATCGCTTCACCCGGCTTTGAACTGCTGATAACTACCCAACGGGGGCTCTCCCCCTGGGGGCGCTCCTGCTTTAAGAGGAATCTCCCATGAACACCACCCTGAACCTGGTCGACTCCGTCGATCCCGCGGTGATCCAGCGCGTCAACGAGGATGCGCTGATCGAACAGGCCCTGCAGTTGCTCGATCATCGCTATTTCCAGCGCGGCGAGTTGCTGATCCAGCCTGCCGATGCCGCGGCTTACCTCAAGCTGCGCCTGGCCCCCCACCGGCAGGAAGTCTTCGCCCTGCTCTGCCTGGACTCGCGCAACCGCGTGCTTGGTTTCGACGAGCTGTTCTTCGGCAGCATCGATGGCGCCAGCGTCTACCCGCGCCAGGTAGTCATCAAGGCCCTGGAGCATAACGCCGCCAGCGTGATCTTCAGCCACAACCACCCTTCCGGCTGCCCGGAACCCAGCAATGCCGACCGCGTGCTGACCCAACGCCTGACCGAGGCCCTGGCCCTGGTTGAAGTCCGCGTCCTGGACCACATCATCATCGGCGAAGGCCGCCCGCTGTCCCTGGCCGAATTCGGCTGGATCTGAACCGTCGTCCCGACGCCACCGCCTGCCTGGGGTGGCCTCAATCTTCACTGGAGAGCAGCCATGCATTCCCTTACGTCCACCCCCTTCGTTCGCGGCTACCAATCCTTTCGCTGTGAACGCCTAATTCAGATCCTCTACGAAGACTACTGCGAGCCCTGCTACCGGCCCCTGCACGACTCTCAGGTGCCGTTGCTGGACCATGACATCAGTCGCCAGCCTTGCATATTCAACGATGACTTCGTGCTGATCACCCGGGGACAAACCCTGGCCAGGGAAGCCGTCGAGCGATGCACTGACCACGGCACGGTGGTGGCGGTGGTCTACACGGTCATCGCCGATCATTTTGGCCAGTCTGCCCATTTGGGGGACTATCCGAGCGATGAGGCAGCGCAAGCGGTGATCACGCAGTTGACCTTTGCCACAGGGCACTACAGCCGTAGCTGGGAGATCAGTTCCGCCCATCTGCCTCCCGCGGAGTTCAAACTGCTTGAGGAGCGTACCTGGCGGGGCATCGCATCCAGCTTCTTCGAGTGCTTCGAGCTGTTCGACAGCCATGCCATCGGCTGCAAGCTGTATTCGACGCCCTGGCAAGATGGCGGCCACTGCCCTGACTGTGTCGCCAGCCGCGCAGAAGTCCTGGCGCGCATGCATGACGACCAAATTCCGCCGGTGCTGACCGAACTGTTGCTGCTGGCCGGACAAGCCGACGTGCGTTTTCTGGTGTTTGATCCAGACGCTCGACGGCTGCCCGAGCTACCTATCTTTCCCGATGATTGATGCAAGGCGCCTACGGGCGCCTTTTTTATTGGGCGCGAATAGCCGTGGGCGGGAATCGCTTTATGGGTGGGGCGACAGCCGCCCTTTTCGCCATGGTAGCGACAACCTTATCTGAGACATCGCCATGCATCGCCCACTCATGCTCACGCTGGTCATTGCCGCCCTCCTGGTAGGCTGCAGCCATGCTGCGGCCCCACCCGGCCCAACACCTCCCCCCGAAAAGCCCGCGACACCCGCCAAGCCGCGGGTGCCAGAAACACTCCAGGCACCTGACTGGGTTAGGCAAGGTCGCTATACGCTGGTCAGCACCCGGCCGACACTGGAACAACGCCAACCGCTGCTGCAGATGGTCGAAGTCAGTATCCCGCCGGCGCTGCACAGTGATGTCGGCGAGGCATTGCGCCATGTGCTGCAGCGCTCGGGCTTTTCGCTGTGCCCGGATGTTCCGCCGCAGGCGCTGCTGTTCAGCCGGCCGCTGCCGGCGGTGCACTATCAGATTGGCCCGATGGCCCTGATCGATGCGCTGACCATCCTCGGTGGGCCTGCCTGGGAGCTCAGCGTCGACCCGCTCAATCGCTCGGTCTGCTATGCGCTGCGGTCGCCATCGCCGGCAGCACTGGTCGGCACGCTGGGGCTCGCCCCATGAAAATACAGACCTTCCATCACCTGTTGATCGGCGCCCTGTGCATCGCCGCGACCTTGCTGGCAGCGGTGACCTACAACCATCATCAGCAACTCGCGGCCATGGTCGCGACGGCCGCACAGGCACAGCCCGATCCTGCTCCGGCCCTACGGCGGGACCTCGATCTGCTTCGCGAAGGTCAGGCAAAGCTGCAGGCACAGCTGCACGACCTAACCAGCCAGCAGCAGGCAGTCACAGCCAGCCAGGCGGCAACCCGGCAGCTGTTGGATCGGCTCGATGCTGTCGTTGCCGAGCAGTCGGGATCAACAGCCAATGTCCCCAGCAGCGAGGTATTTACGGCGTGGCAGCAACGACTCGACAAAGCTGAGGGTGAGCTTGCCCATGTGCAGGCCCAGCTCGCGGTAAAAGCTCAACCCCTACCCCGCGCTGAGCCCGTCCCGATGCCAAAGCCCAAGGTGAAATCACTGCGCCCTGCCCAACCGCCGTTCTCGGTGCTGGGCATTGAGACACGTGGCAGCGCCCGGTTCCTGTCAGTGCTGCCCATCGGTGCACGTTCGCTGTCCGCCCTGAAGCTGCTGCAGCCAGGCGATAGCCTGGATGGCTGGCAATTGCGCGCAATCGAAAGCGACCGTGCCGTATTTCAAGTCGCGGGGCATGCCAAGCGCAGCCTGCCCCTGCCCTGAGGACGCTGCCATGCGCCTTTTCGCTCTCTTCAACCTGCTCCTGCTGCCCGTCTACCTGCACGCTGCCGTTGTTGCTGCGACGGATCAGGAAGTCTCTGAATCCACCCCACGGAACAGCGATGTCTCCCCGCTGCAGCAGAAACAGACCACTGCCGCGCAGGCGTGGGGGCTGACTGACGATGAATGGGCCAAGTTCGAACACCTGCAAAACGGCCCCCGGCGCTACTGGTCGCCGCAGTTGGACCCGCTGACCACCCTGGGGGTGGAGGCGGAGTCCGACCAGGAGCGGCAGCGCTATGCCGAGCTGCAAGTGCGCCTGGAAGCCAGGCGGGCCGAGCGCGAGCTGGCCTACCAGCAGGCGTACACCGCCGCGTGGGCGCGGCTGTTCCCCGGTCTGCAGCCCGTGCAAGGTATGAGTAGCGCGAACACTCCGTCAGCCGGGACCCGCTACGCGCTGTTCGTCGAAGAGCAGTGTTCGGCCTGCCAAACCCGAGCCTTGCAACTGGCGAAACAGGGCGTGCTGCTGGATGTGTACCTGGTCGGCAGCCAGGGCAAGGATGAAGTGATCCGGCACTGGGCGCGCCAAGCGGGCATCACCGCGGCGCAGGTCAGCAGTGGGCAAGTCACCCTCAACCATGACCGCGGCCGCTGGTTCGGTTTGGGTGCCAGCCGCCCCCTACCGGCACGCTATCAACAGGTGGACGGACAATGGCAGCGCGTCGACTGATCTGCGCCCTGGCGCTGGGTCTTGTCACTCAGGCCAGCGCACAGGTGATACCCCCGCCGGCTTACCAGATGATTGCCGCGCAGGCCGGCATTCCCTCCTCGGTGCTGTTCGCCATCGCCTTGCAGGAAAGTGGCACTCAGCTGCGCGGCCAGATCATCCCCTGGCCCTGGACGTTGAATGTCGCCGGCAATCCGCAGCGCTTCGCCAATCGTCAGCAGGCGTGCACCGCCTTGATGCTCGAGCTCACCCGCCAGGATCCTCGGCGCATCGACGTTGGCCTGGGCCAAACCAACCTCGGCTACCACCCCGAGCGCTATGCCAGCGCCTGTGAAGCCCTTGACCCGCGGACCAACCTGGCGGTCACCGCCGCCCTGCTCAAGGAACACTTCGACGCGGCCGGCGGCTGGGTGCAAGCCGCCGGCCGTTATCACCGGCCAGCAGGAGGCGCGCCTGCCGCCCGCTATCGCGTGCAGTTCATCCGCCATTGGCAGCGGGTCGACGCATCGGGTGCTCTAACCCTGGAGAACTAACCATGACGCCTGTACGGATCATTGCCCAGATCACTTTGTGCTGGCTGTGGCACGGCGTGGCGGCCCAAGCCGACGAACCAACGTCTGCGACCCACGACCCACGTCAATTGAGTTGGGTCCTGCCTATCCACAGCGCTCGATTGAACCCAGGTCCGGTTCCGCCCCGAGTGCTGGATATGCCGGGAATGACACCGTTGTTTCTGGTCGGTCAGGACCCGCTTTCCCGGCAGTGGCTGGCTGAACATGCCCAAGCCCTGCAAACGCTGGGCGCTAGCGGTCTGGCCGTGGAAGTCGCGGACAGCGGAGCGCTGCAGCGCATCCAGGCAACAGCGCCGGAGCTACCGATCTGGCCGGTCAGCGGTGATGACATCGCTGCGCGCCTGCAACTGGAGCATTACCCCGTGCTGATTACACCAACCGCGCTGGAACAGTGAGGGCAGCCCATGACCGATCACGCGATGGAGTCCCTGCTGCGCCCTGCCGTGGAGCTGTACACCGTGGGCGTATGCGCGGGCGCCGCGGCGCTGTGCCTGCACTCGCCCTGGGCGGTGGCGCTCTCGCCCGAGATTGGCGCCGGTATGGCGATGGCCTACACCGCCTTTGGCCTCAAGCGCCTGAATGAAGCCCGCGTCGTGCTGCGCTATCGGCGCAACATCCGCCGCCTGCCGCGCTACTCGCTCACCAGTCGGCAGATACCGGTCAGCAACAAGCGCTTGTTCATGGGCCGTGGCTTCCGCTGGACACGTTTGCACACCCAGCGCCTGGTGGAAGCCCAGGACCCCGCGCTTGCTCGCTATGTGAATCAGTCCGCCGCCTACCAGTGCGCTCGCCGGCTGGAGCGGGCGTTGGAAAAAGCGCCCTTTGCCCTTTCACGCCTGGCCCAGTTCACCGCCTGGGACAGTCCGTTCAACCCGGTACGGCCACTGCCCCCGGTGGGCGGTTCCCCGCTGCTGCACGGCGTCGAGCCCCATGAGTGCGAGGCCAGCCTGCCGCTGGGTGAGCGCGTCGGCCATACCCTGGTGCTCGGCACCACGCGAGTCGGCAAGACCCGCCTGGCCGAGGTGTACATCACCCAGGACATCCATCGGCAAAAGCCGGAAGTGGTGGTGGTCTTCGATCCCAAGGGCGATGCCGACCTGCTCAAGCGCATGTACGTCGAGGCCCGCCGCGCCGGCCGCGAGGGCGAGTTCTACGTGTTTCACCTGGGCTGGCCGGAGATCTCCGCGCGCTACAACGCCATCGGCCGCTTCGGGCGTATCTCCGAGGTCGCCACCCGCATCGCCGGGCAGCTCAGCGGCGAAGGCAACTCCGCGGCCTTTCGCGAATTCGCCTGGCGCTTCGTCAACATCATTGCTCGCGCGCTGATCGAGCTGGGCCGGCGCCCGGACTATCTGCAGATCCAGCGCCACGTGGTCAACATCGACGCCCTGTTCATCGAGTACGCGCAGCAGTTTTTCGCCCGCCATGATCCCCAGGCGTGGGACACCATCGTGCAGATCGAGGGACGGCTCAATGAAAAGAGCATCCCCCGGCACATGATCGGCCGGGAAAAGCGTGTAGTCGCCATCGAGCAGTACCTGGCCGCCAAGCGCATCTTCGATCCGGTGATGGATGGCCTGCGCTCGGCGGTGCGCTACGACCGCACCTATTTCGACAAGATCGTCGCCTCGCTGCTGCCGCTGCTGGAGAAGCTCACCAGCGGCAAGACCGCGCAGTTGCTGGCCCCGAACTACACCGAACTCGACGATCCACGGCCAATTTTCGACTGGCTGCAGGTGATCCGCAAACGCGGCATCGTCTACGTCGGTCTCGATGCACTGACCGATGCCGAGGTCGCCGCCGCCGTGGGCAACTCGATGTTCGCCGACCTGGTTTCAGTCGCGGGGCACATCTACAAGCATGGCGTGGACCATGGCCTCCCTGACGTCTACAGCTCGGCAGAGAAGCTGCCAATCAACCTGCACGCCGACGAATTCAATGAGTTGATGGGCGACGAGTTCATCCCGCTGATCAACAAGGGCGGCGGCGCGGGCATCCAGGTTACCGCCTACACTCAGACACTCAGTGATATCGAGGCGCGTATCGGCAACCGCGCCAAGGCCGGCCAAGTGATCGGCAACTTCAACACCCTGCAGATGCTGCGGGTGCGGGAAACCGCGACGGCCGAGCTGCTCACCAACCAGTTGCCCAAGGTCAACGTGCAGACGCGCACACTGGTGTCCGGGGCCACCGACACCGCCGACCCGGACGCCCATACCGACTTCACCTCATCGTCCCAGGACCGTGTCAGCAGTACCGCCGTGCCGCTGATTGAGCCCGCGCATATCGTCAGCCTGCCGAAGGGGCAGATGTTTTCCTTTCAGGAAGGTGGCCAGTTGTGGAAGGTGCGCATGCCGCTGCCATTGGCAGCCGCTGACGATGCCATGCCTAAGGATCTGCAGGCGCTGGCCCGGCACATGCGCGAGCGCTACAACGCCAACGCCGGCCAGTGGTGGGCCAGCGCCGGCGGCGCACCGACCGAGGACTTCGACCCCGAGCGGCCGCTGCCGGTGCGTGGCAGCCGGAAGCCATCATCGCCGTCACCCTGACTGCCATCGAGCCGCAGGTCCCGCATGCCCACTACGTCCAGCAACCCAGCGCCCGTCCAACGCAAGCACGGCCTGATTCTGGGCATGATCGGGCTGACTTTGCGCTTGCTCGGGCTGATGCTGGCTTCGCTGCTATGCTCGATCCTGCTGGAGATGCTTGGCCTGCTGCTGATCTGGCCGGAGCAAGGCTGGCACCACGCCGAAGCCATGTTGATCGCGGAGCTCGGCTGGCTCGGCGAGCACTTCACGCACTCGCTGCTGGTCGCAGAGCCCGCGCAGACCACCACAAACCTTCTCGGCTACCTGAATCACTGGCTGATGGTCGAGACTGGCTGGGCATATGTTCACGAGCATGTGCCAAACCTCAGTCGCGAGGACAGTCTCCAGGGTCTACTCGCCCAACTTTACCTGGATAGTGAGAACTACTTGATAGCCGCGCTGTTCACGATGTTGACCTTCGTCGTGCGTATGATCGTGCTAGGGCTGGCCACCCCGCTGTTTCTCCTGGCGGGGCTAACCGGTGGCGTCGACGGTTTGATGCGCCGTGACCTGCGCCGGTTCGGCGCCGGACGAGAAAGCAGCTTCATCTATCATCGGGCGCGGCGCTTGATCTTGCCGCTGCTGCTGTCCCCTTGGCTGATCTATCTGTCACTGCCGTGGTCGATCAATCCCTTGATCATTCTGCTGCCGTGCGCGGGACTTCTTGGATTTATGGTGGCCATCACCACAGCAACATTTAAAAAATATCTCTGAGGGAGTCAATAGGAGGCCGCCTGCCGGGCATGAACGCTATCGACATGCGCCAACACGGCGACCTGTTATCCTCCATCATCATCATCATCATCATCATCATCATCAGCAGCACCCGTGACATCTCCATTGCCCTGGAGGCCATCAAGGCTGGCGCCTGGGACTTTATCGAAAAACCGTTTAACCGCAACGAAATGCTAGACAGCATCCAGCGCGCGGTAGGCCATTCACACCACAGTCACAAAATCCTAGCCAGCCGTCAGGAGGCGATCGATTACATCGCTACCCTGACGGCACGCTAGCGCCAGATCATGGACATGGTGTTAACCGGGTACCCCAGTAAAAACATTGCGGCGGATCTGGGTATCAGCCAGCGCAGCAACTCGAGCACAGCCGAGTGGCGGACGGCAGGGTGGGCAGTACAAAACTCGAATAAGGGAGCCTTCTACAAAAGCAATGCTCTCTTCCATCAGATGGGTAATGGCATGCTCAACCACTTGGCTTCGATTGACAGATCAACGCAATTGATCGTTGGCCTTCAACGAGCGTGCAGGCATAAGTACACCGGAAGCAGTTGGGCGCCTCAGAGAGCGCCGGTTAATTGATACCGACGACTGAAGACTTTAGGCGGAAGAATGTTCAGTCCTAGTGACCAAAGCATCATTCGCTTTAGCCTGATCCTTCTCCATTGGCATCATCCACATGCATACTGCAGCTACCAATGCTGGGATAGCTACGCACATGAACAGGGTTGTGAAACCTAATCCGCACGCAAGCAAGTATCCTCCCGTGGCAGATCCAAACATGGAGCCTATCCGCTCAACAGCAGAGGCCCAGCAAACCCATGTCGCTCGACTAGCCGTCGGGTAGTACGTAGCCACCACACCAGTCACCCCAACCATCGTGCCGCTTACGCAAAATCCAGCGATAAAAATAAACGGTGCCACCAGCGATGCGGTGCCAATCGTATGGCCGATGGTAAAAATCGCGGCGCTGGCAACCAGGAAGGAGGCGCCCAACACTCGATTGGGCCTGCGCAACTGCATCGATCGCCCGAGTACCAAACCACGAACCGTAGCCCCGATCGCCGACTGATACCGCTCCAATCGCCGATGATGATCATCGGCCTTGGGAATACAGGGTCTCAATCAACTCCAACGTTCTGGATGAATAAGCCGGCGCTCATGGGGAATTTTAACGACTGCTGCGAGGTCAAGGGTGAATAGCAGCCACTCGAAGCTTTCGAGTCCGCCCCTTTCGCACCACTCAGAGCCCCCTCAGCATGAAGCGATCCCACGGCAGCGCGGTTGGCGCCGCAGCTCCCGACAAACTAGCTTTCCTCGCCAACGGCGGGGAAACAGGCAATAGGCTGAAGATGCTCAGCTCGGCGGAATCGCCGCTAGGCGCACCCGCGCAATGGCCCGGCGCCCTCAAGGCGCTGCTGGCCACGGTACTGCCAGTGCACGCTCAGATCGTCGTGTTTTGGGGGGAGCATTTTGTCGCCCTGTACAATGATGCTTATGCCCCTAGCATCGGCGATAAACACCCGCACGCGCTAGGCCGGCCGGCCAGTGAACACTGGACAGAGCTATGGGCGGATCTGTGGCCTTTGTTGCAAGGCGTGCGTGACACAGGTCAGACGTTCTCTGCCAGGGATAGGCCGTTTTACATCGAGCGTCACGGCGGGGGTGAGACCGTGTACTTCGACGTCTCTTATTCTGCTGTGCCCGAGGCCGATGGCACAGTGGGCGGCGTGCTGTGCGTGGTTACGGAAACGACCGAGCGCGTGAAATCCCAGCTCCGGCAGGCGACGTTGCTGCAAGTAGACTTCGTTCCAGCAACCGGCAGCGCCACGCCGACTGCCGACCGTCTCAACGATGAGCTGGAACGACGGGTACGGGCCCTGGTCAATGAGCGAGCCCAGGCGATCGCGCAATTGCAAGAAGCCCGCAAGATGGAAACGGTGGGACGATTGGGTGGCGGTGTTGCCCACGAGTTCAATAACTTGCTGACGCCCATTATCAGTGCTTTGGAACTGCTTCGTCGCCGCTGTGATGAACCGCGCTCGATTAAGCTAATCGATATCGCGCTCCAGGCGGCGGAGCGGGCACGTGAGTTGATTGCCCGATTGCTGGCCTTTGCAGGACGGCAACCCATGCATCCCCGAGCAGTGGACCTGACGACGCTGATGAACGACTTGATTCCTCGAATCCGGCAGTTCCTGGCCCCAGGGACAACGCTGCAGATCAACGTACCACAGGCATTACCAGCTCTGTGGATCGATCCGCACCATTTGGAACTGGCCATTCTCAACCTTGCCATGAACGCGCAGGACGCAATGCCCGCTGATGGCGTGCTGACCATCAGCGCAATTATCGAACCAAGATCGCCAGGGGCGAAACACGATTATGTGCGCCTGGTCGTAAGCGATACGGGGCGAGGCATGGACGAACACACCCGTGCCCGATGCATTGACCCGTTCTTTTCAACAAAAGGGGTGGGTAACGGGACAGGATTAGGCCTTTCAACCGTGCACGGCATGACGTTGCAAGCCGGTGGCTGTTTTAGCATTACGTCGCAACCAGAGGAAGGTACCCAGGTTTCGCTCTGGCTGCCCACGATCAGCCAATAGGTAGCGACATCCATGAGAACTTAACGATGAGAATCTTGAACCGCCCGCTGCCGGGAGTTCCTGAGAGTTTTTGGCTTTTCCTCAGACGTCAATCCGTTTACTAGCCTCAAACACAAATAACGCCATGGACACTCCAGCATGCTCTGAAGTGTCCACTCCGTCTCTAGCGATCAATCTGTGCATCTTCCTTCTCGGGCAGGGGTCAGGTGCGTCAGCTGTATACGCAGGAATTGGGGCGGTGACTTCGATCCCCACCACATCCGATGTCGCCTGATGCTCTCTGGATCCACATTGTTTTGAAATCTTCCCTATAGTTGGTCCAGATGGGCATACTGAGGAAAGCTTCTGCCTATGGAAACTGAAAAAACATGCCTCCATGACTGGGACCGTACCTGGCGAATAATAGGCAACTTTGTCTACTGTGCGACGTGTGGACGCGCCCACCCATTTAATAGAGCTTATCTACCATTCCCTCATGCTGATGCCTGCCCACTTCAGTATGCTGAGCAGTATCCTTGGCTGGAGCTCGATGCCATTTGGCGGTCAATTATCAGCAACCCCAATCAGAGCAAATTTTTCGACGTGGATAAAGGTAAGCACTCAGCAATGTCAATTTTCGAACCTGAGGACGGGAACCTGCAGTCAGGGCAGTGAGTGGGCCTAAATCCCCAACGTTGGGTGAAGCCACGCCTCGCTTAAAACGCATTCCCTTACCAAGTACACCTAACCGTATAGTTTTAATTGGTTATTTAGAACCTTACACAAATGGTCCAATTTTTGCGCAGCTCCCTTGAAAGCAATGCCCTTATCCAGGCGATTTCAAGAGGTAGAGCATCATGGCCAAACACTCCATTGTAATTTCAGCATTCAATCGTCCCTGGTTATCGGGCCTTGCCGTAGGTGTGCTGACGGTCCTGGGTGGTGCCACGGCAGTAGGCGTCCCCATCGATGACGTCAGCCCGCCGCCCCCTACTGACGTGTCCGCATTCACCAACCCGCCGGCAGATCCCAAGGCCGCAAACGAAGCCCTTAAGGCCCTTCCGGAGGCGAACGAAGGCGCACTCTCACTGCCCAATGGCGTAGTCGGCGACAAGTCATCCACCCAAGTCGATAATGTTTTGCCGCCCACGCTGCAAAATTCCCGGCAATACCCCACAAACGGCAAGCCCAGCCCCTTGTTCGGCGCATCGCCGTTTACTCAACAGCTCCTACTCTTTGAAGAGTTCGGTCCGGAAAAGCTCGATCCGACCCTACCGCAACCACCATTGATCTTCCCCAGCCCTAGCACCGGGCCCGCGCCGGCGCAAGATCCCAACAACGTTGCTCGTAGCAGCCCCTCCGGCGCGGCACTGGAAGCGTTCATGAGGCAGCCGGGGCTTTACCCGTTCCCTTCACAGTTTTCCAACGTGCTGGACCGCAATCCCTGGAAAGCGCAGATCGAAATGTTCCTCAACCGCAGCCCCGTCGGTTCCCCGGCCGAAGGACGTCCACCAGGAAAAGGCTGGTCGCACCAACGCTGGAACGAGTTCTACCCGCAGGCAGGGTTCAAGACAGTCCAGGCTGGAGCGCGCATCAACCAAGGCCTGCGCGACAGCAAGCAGTTGCACGGCTACGCCAAAGGCGAGTTTGCCCCGGGCGGCCTGTATTACAAAACCTCTGACATTCCCACCACCCTGGGAACTACCAAAGGAATCGACACCCGCTTTCACCCCAATTTCCCGCTGCAGAACCACAAATCCTTGTGGACCTTCGATGGTACCTTTCCGCCAAAGCTGCTGATGGTCCGCTACGGTCAACCCGTCCTGATGCGGCACTACAACGCGCTGCCGATCGATCCATCAGCCAACGCCGGGTTTGGCCTGCATACCATCAGCACGCATGAGCACAATGGCCATTCCCCCGCAGAAAGTGATGGCTACGCCAATGCGTTCTTCTTCCCCGGCCAGTACTATGACTATCGGTGGCCGGTGCAACTGGCCGGCTACGACACCATCAACACCACGGCCCAAGACCCGCGCGCCGCCTTCCCTTGCGCGCCAGGCGAAACCCTGTACGTCAATGACCTGAGCCCCGGCGTGAAAACCTGCCAGAACGGCAGCATCAAGATTCGCGGCGACTGGCGTGAAACCATGAGCACGCACTGGTTTCATGACCATATGCTCGATTTCACCGCCCAAAACGTCTACAAGGGCAATGCGGTGATGATGAATTACTACAGCGCCCTAGATCGCGGCAACGAGGCGCTGGAGGACGGCGTCAACCTGCGCCTGCCCAGCGGCGCAGCAATGCCGTGGGGAAACCGCGACTACGATGTCAATTTGGTCGTTGCCGACAAGGCTTGGGACGAGAACGGTCAGCTATGGTTCAACCCGTTCAATACCGATGGATTTCTTGGCGACCAAATCCTGGTCAACTGGCAGTACCAACCCGTGCTCAAGGTGCGTGCACGCAGCTATCGCTTCCGCATTCTTAACGGCTCAGTCTCACGCTATTTCAAGTTTGCCGTGGTGCGGGAAATTGCCGGCAACAGTGGCGAGTTCAAAGGGCCCTCGGGCTCTAATGTTTCCTACGCCCGTGTGCCTTTCCACATGATTGCCAATGACGGCAACATCATGGAACACGCCATCCCGTTTGACGGCACCATGGACCTCAACGGCGACGGTGATCGACAGGACAACAATGCTATCTTGCCAACCCAAGCAATCGCCGAACGCTACGACATCATCGTTAACTTCGCAAAAAATGGCGTGTCGGTTGGGGACAAGATCTACGTCGTCAACTTGATGGAGCATGACACGGGCAAAGGCCCCAAAGGAACGATCAGCTTGGCCGACGTTCTCTCGGAAAAATACAAGGCCGTCATCAAGCAAACCAGCAAGGGAGCTGAATGGGACAAGGGCGACCCGGCCGTTGGCAAGTTCCTGCAGCTGCTTGTGCAGCCTTATGCCGGCCAAGATGTCAGTATGGATCCGGCGGCCTACGAGCCGGCCAAGCCTGGCAAGCAAGCCGGTAAAGTCATGATTCCACTGACTCTCAATCGGGATGACGCTAACGTTCAGGCCACACTCAATGCTTCACGGCATCGCGAATTCATATTCGGCCGCTCCGACGGTACCGACTCCATGCCATGGACCGTCAAAACCGACGGCGGCGCGGGCTACAACATGGACCCTCGACGCATCAGCGCAGCGCCCCAGCTTTCCACGGGGCCAACCGATGCGGGGTTCAGCGGTGACGGGACTCTGGAAGTGTGGAAGATCAAGAATGGTGGCAATGGCTGGAGCCATCCAGTGCACGTTCATTTCGAGGAAGGCATCATCCTCAGCCGCGATGGCAAGACACCACCTGAGTGGGAAAAATGGGCCCGCAAGGATGTCTACCGGATAGGGTCGGAGGACGACAGTTCAGTCGATGTCGAAATGGCCATTCGTTTCCGCGAGTTTGCGGGAACCTACATGGAGCATTGTCACAACACCCAGCACGAAGACAATTCCATGTTGCTTCGGTGGGACATCGAGCACCCTGGCCAATTCCAATTGATGCCGACTCCGCTGCCTACTTGGGATGGCGTCACCTACGTCAACTCGGTGGCCCTTCCTACCTTCAGAACCGGCGATAACAAGGAAAACGAGCCTGACGATGGTGATGATGACACCACAAACAAGAAGCCTGTGGCAATGGCCGATAGCGCCAGCACGGTGGCGGGCACCGCCGTCACGGTCAATGTCCTGAGCAACGACAGTGACCCCGATGGCAATGTACCGCTGACCATAGTGGGCGTCAGTCAACCTGACTCTGGCAAGGGCTCGGTGAGCACCGACGGTACCCGCATCACCTACACGCCACCAGCCACGGTAGCAGAATCGTTCATCGCGACCTTCACCTATGACGTTCGTGATGCGCTGGGGGCTGTTTCTGCAACTGCGGCTACCGTCAGCATTGCCGTCGCAGCGCCTGTCGCCAGTGAGAACCTGCAAGTGAGTAGCGCAACTGTGGCGGTCCGCAGCAACAACCGCTACACCTGGGATGTTGCCGGCACCACGTCCAAAACAGGCGCCAACAGTATCAGCGTAACGGCTGCCACCACTACGGGAGCAATGAATCTGGGCAATGCGACAGTCACGGCCAGCAGCACTGGTTCCCGGTGGCGGATTTCGGTCTCGACTACCGGGAGCGGCCCGGCAACGCCGGCGACCGTGACCATCCGATCGGCCTCGGGACAGACGATCACCGTTCCATTGACGATCGTGCGGTAATAACCCTGAACCTCCCACTTGCCGCATGGGTGAGTGGGAGGAACCCGCCACCCAACTTGGCGCCCCACTTAAGATTTGCTAGAGCGCCACTTTCAGTTTTCGCCAAAGCCTACTATTTTTTGTATGACCGATACGGCGGATGAACCTCCGTTATCCCACTTTGCGATTCAATCGAAGGAACGAACGATGCAACGACGTGAAATGCTGAAAACCGTCGCGGGAGCAGTTGCAGTGGCCATGACCACGTCTGTCATGGCGGCCACCGAAAACCACGAACACCACCACGAGCACGGCGCACCTGGAGGCAAAGACTTTACAGGACTTATCAATACCAGCCTTGATTGCCTGAAGACAGGTCAAGCCTGCCTGGCTCACTGCATTACATTGCTTGGCCAGGGCCACAAAGACATGGCTGCCTGCGCAGAATCGGTAAGCGAGTTGCTGGCAAGCTGTGACGCCTTGATGAAGCTAGCCTCCCAGAAGTCGAAATTTACCCCTGCGCAGGCCGAAGTCACCGCCGATGTGTGCGCAAGTTGCGAAAAGCAATGCCGAAAATACGAAACCCAGCATGAGGAATGCAAGGCTTGCGCTGATTCATGTGCAGCCTGCGTGAGGGAGTGCAACGCTCTAGCCGCCTGATAAAAATTTGAGTTAAAGCAACGCGAGGGGGCCGCGTGGTTATGCGATGTCGGCGGTTTCGCTTTTGCCCCGGTAAAACCCGTTCGAATTGAGCATGGTGACTGCAGACCTCTACAGGGCTGCCGACATGACCCTTGCTCCCCGCCTCTGGCTGTTTACCTACGCGATCGTACTCTCTACTTCCGTCTGGGCAGTAGAAAGCCAGGAACGAGCTGAACTTGCCCTTATCGTTCGACAGTTCGACTCCATCCAGCAGTCGGCAGATCGCGCTCAAATGGCTGTTGGCGCATCCGACTCCGCCCGCTATCGCTTTGACTACCTCCGGTTTACTCACGACCTACAGCGAGTCCGCCAAGGTATCCATGCGTACCTATCACCTTCGCGCGCACAGCCGGCCGATTTGATCGAGCTGCCGGCTGACTACCGCCATGACACCACTTCCGTGGGGAATGCCCATGAGCATAACTGACAGCCAAATCACCGCCTTTACCGCGGCTGCCGGCTTTACCCCGCAGCTGTGCTCGGTCATGTGGCGCTCGGCGGTCCTGGTTCTCGCGTTGCTCTGGTGCAGCTGGGCGCTATGGACCGGTTACCGCGGCTGGGCGGCCGGCAACCTCAGCTTCGGTGCCCTCGGCGGGAGCACGGCGCGCCTTGCGCTAGCCCTGATCGTGCTGATGTTTTTCATGCTGTCCTGATCACAGGAGACCCTAGCCATGCCCCTTCGCCTATTTCGACCCATCCGCCTCGTCCATCTACGCCAGCGCCTGCAGCAAGGCTTTCTGGGTAGCCTGCTGATTTTGATATCGAGCCGGGCCTTCGCAGATTTGCCAACCATGGAAGCGCCCTCGCGCGGCGAAGGAAACGGCTTGATCGAGACCATCAAGAACTACGCCTATGACGGTGGCATCCTGCTCGGTTTGTTGATCGCCCTCCTCGCCTTCCTGGGCGTCGCCTGGCACTCACTGACGGTCTACGCCGACGTACAGAACCAGCGCAAAACCTGGAAGGATCTGGGCGCGGTCGTCGGTGTCGGTGCGCTGCTGGTGGTGGTCATCATCTGGTTCCTGACCAAAGCCGCCGCCATCCTGTGAGGTCGCCATGCCCGATCCCATCGCGACTCTGCCCGACGGCACCCTGAGCTTTCTGCCCGAACGGCTCAATCGTGACCCTGCCGTGCTGCGTGGCCTGACCAACGACGAGATGTGGCTGGCCCTGGCCATCGGTGCCAGCGTTGGCCTCATGGTTGGTGCGCCCCTGGCGCTGGCCACTGCCTCCATCGCCATGCTGCCCACCTGCATGATCGCCAGCATGGCACTGGTGCTGTTTGCCGGCGGCAAGCTGCTACGACGAGCCAAACGCGCCCGGCCCGAGACTTGGTTGTACCGAAGGTTGCAATGGGATCTGGCCCTGTACTGGGGCGTCGGCGCCCAGCACCTGATCCTGCACTCAGGTCCCTGGACGGTCAGGCGCACCCGTCGTCATCGGGAGGGCAACCCATGAGCCGCTTCCGCAACAAGGTCGACGCGCAACAAGTGCATATTTTCAGCCTGCGCCTGGCCGTAGGAACGCTGGCGCTGGTCAGTGCCGCGCTCTGGTATGGCTGGCAGACCGCCCCCAGCCAGCTGACCATCCATGTACCGCCGGATCTGCGCTCGGGGAGCACTCGAAAATGGTGGGATGTGCCGCCGGAAAACATCTATTCCTTCGCCCTGTACATCTTTGGCCAGCTCAATCGCTGGCCGACCGATGGCGAGGCCGATTACCCCCGGGCGATCTATGCCCTGCAGCCGTACCTCACGCCGGCCTGCAAGACCTTCCTCGACGGTGACTTCGAGTACCGCAAAGTCGCCGGGGAGCTGCGCGGTCGCGTCCGGGGCGTCTATGAAGTGCTCGGCCGCGGGTACAGCGATGACCCCGGCCTGCGGGTGAAGCAGCTGGATACGCACAGTTGGCTGGTGCAGCTCGACCTCAACGCCGATGAGTACTACGCGGCCGAACCGGTCAAGCGCGTCGTCGTGCGGTACCCGCTGCGCGTGGTGCGCTTCGATGTCGACCCCGAGCACAACAAGTGGGGGTTGGCCCTGGACTGCTACGAAGGTACGCCGCAGAAGCTGTCCCTACCGGGAGGTGCGTCATGAACAGACACATACTGATCTTGGCCTTCGCATGCTCAGCTACCTGGTGCGCGACCACGAGCGCCGTTGAGGTCAAGCACTGGGATCGCCTACCCTTGGCCGTACCACTGGTGGTCGGCCAGGAACGCATCCTGATGCTCGACGAGGACGTTCGCGTGGGCGTACCCAATGCGATCAGTGCCAAGGTGCGCGTGCAATCGGTTGGCAGCACCGTGTATTTGCTGGCGTCCGACGCGATTCCGCCGACGCGCCTGCATCTGCAGTCGGTGAAGTCCGGCGATATGGTGCTGGTCGACATCGAGGCCGGGGCCGGCACTGCCGCGCTAGAACCTATCAAGATCGTCGCGGACGCCAAGGCACCGGAAGCGGAAGCTGACTCAAGCACCACGCCTGCGGTACCAGCTACGCCGATCCCGGTGGTGCTCACCCGCTATGCCGCGCAAAACCTCTATGCGCCTTTGCGTATGGTTGCGCCGCTGCCTGGTGTCCGCCGCGTACCGGTTGGTAAGTCCGCTGCACTGAGCTCCCTGCTGCCCACCGAACCCATTACCGTCAAAGCCCTGGCCGCCTGGCGTCTGGGCGACTATTGGGTCACCGCAGTGAAGCTGGTCAACCAGGGGCCAGGCGAGATCTTGCTCGACCCACGTCATCTACAGGCGACCCTGTTTGCGGCCACCTTCCAGCACAACTCGCTGGGGCGCTCCGGAACGCCTGAAGACACCACGGTGGCCTACCTGGTCACGCGGGGTGGAGGCCTGAAACAGGCATTGCTACTGCCCCCACCCAAGCCCGAGGGTGCCGACCATGAAAGCTAACGTGCTGCTGAAGTGGCTGGTGCCCGGCCTGCTGGTTGCCGTGGTGCTGATCATCTTCAGGTCGTGGGTTGCACCGCAGGGAGAAAAGCACCCTCAACCTCAGGACAACGCCACCCTCACTGCCGAGCAGGCCAAGTCTCTGGGCATTGCCGGCGATACCCCGCGCGACACCGTGGCCACCCTGGTCGGCCAGGTCAAAGCCATGCGCAGCGACATGCTGACGCTGAAGAAAAGCAACGACTCGCTGCAGACCGAGAACAATCGGCTGCGTACGCGCGAGGGCAGCATCAACAACCGCATCCAGAGCACCCTGGGCAGCGTCACCCAGCAGGTGACCGAGCAGCGCCAGCAAGCCAATGATGCTCGACAGAAAGCCGAACAACAGCACCGGGAAACCCAAGGGCTGCTGTCGAAGCTCAAAGATCAGATTGCCGGGATGTCAGGACCCAAGTCCGACTTACCCGTGGGTTTCGGCCTGGAGCCCGGTGACGAGCAGGCCATCAAGGGTGTGCAGCCAACGGCGGATGCGCTGCAATGGATTGAACCAGCGTCCTCACGCGCGGCGAACGACGGCTCCGCGAAAGCTGACAGCCCGCTGTCCAAGTTGTCCTCGAAGTTCAATGGCCTGGAGGGGCTGCAGGACAACGCCATCGACCGTGGTCAGAAACAGCTGCGTGCCGTGGCCAAGGGCGAGCGCGACCTCCCGGCTCAGCATGATCGCAGCGAAGGCGCCAAACCCGTCTACACTATCCCGGAGAACGCCACATTGATGGGCTCCGTGGCCATGACCGCGCTGATCGGCCGGGTCCCCGTGGACGGCACGGTCAATGACCCCTACCCCTTCAAGGTCCTGGTCGGAGCGGATAACCTCACGGCCAACGGCATTGACCTGCCCGAGGTGGTGGGTGCGGTCATGAGCGGCACCGCCTCCGGCGACTGGACATTGTCCTGCGTGCGGGGCCAGGTCGAGTCGATCACCTTCGTCTTCGCCGACGGCACCGTGCGCACCGTGCCGCAGCCACAGGCCCTGGTCAACCGCAACAGCGCCACCAGCCAGTCCTCGAACACCGAGAAGATTCGCGGCGGCCTGGGTTATATCTCCGACCCCTACGGCATTCCCTGCATTTCCGGCGAGCGCCGCTCCAACGCCCAGCAGTACCTAGGCAGCCAGAGCCTGATCACCGCCGCCGGAGCCGCCTTCGCGGCAGCCTTGGGCAGCGAGCAGAACAGCGCCTCTTTCATCAGTTCAAGCAGCAGCTCGCTGGGCGTCAGCCAGAGCAGTGGCAACAGCGCGCTGAACACGGTCATCAGCGGCGGCATCGGCGATATCCGTGATTGGGTCAACAAACTCTACGGCGAGGCTTTCGCCGCCATCTACGTGCCGCCCTCCGCCAAGGTAGCGCTGCACCTGGACCACGAGATCACCATCGACTACGAGCCCAAAGGCCGGAGAGTCCATCATGAAAACTCATCCGTTTCGACGCTGGAGCTGGATTAGCCTGCTCTGCCTGGCGCTGCTTGGCTGCAGCACCGACAAGGACACGCTGCTGCCCCATGGCGACCAGACGATGCTCGACATCTGGAACGGCGCCGGCTCCGTGGGCACCCAGGCACAACTGCAGGAGGCCCGCAGCGAACTGCGCCGGCCGGTTCTCGAACCCCAGCGGCTGATCAGTGATCAGGCCTCCTACACCCGTACCGCAGCCAATGAGATCCGCGCGCAATTTCCTCGGCTGCCCAACCCCGATCTGGTGATGTACGTCTACCCGCATCTGAGCGGTACCCAACAGGCTCCTGTCCCAGGCTATTCGACGGTGTTTCCGCTGTACGAGAAGGTCCAATACGCGCTGCCGGGCGAACGCCTGGACGACCTGTGATGGCCGAGAATCGCGATCAGGGGCAGCCGCGCTGGAAAGCATGGCGCGCCACCCAGCGCCGACGTGCAACGCAGGCCGATGAAGCCGCGCACTACGCGCACAACCCCAGCTTCACCGACCACCTGCCGTGGGTGGAGTACCTAGAGGCCGAGCGCTGTTTTCTGCTCGACGACAATCGCTCGGTCGGTGCGGCGTTCGAGCTGCAGCCGATCGGTACCGAAGGCCGCGAGCCCGAATGGCTGCTGGCCGCACGTGATGCGCTGGAGGATGCACTGCAGGACAGCTTCGATGAGCTCGACCAGGCGCCGTGGGTGGTGCAGTTCTACTGCCAGGACGACAGCGACTTCTCGCCTTACCTGGAGCGCCTGGAGCGCTATATCGTCCCTCGGGCGGCGGGCACGCCATTCACCGAGGCGTTTCTCGGTTTGATGCGCCGACATCTGGCCGCCGTGGCCAAACCCGGGGGCTTGTTTGACGACCACGTGGTGTCGCACTTGCCGTGGCGCGGCAGCAATCGACGGATTCGCTTGGTCATTTATCGTTGGCTGGAAGCCTCGGCCGACAGCCAGGAACAAGCGCCCACCCAACTGCTGGCAAGGGCCTGCGACCGCATCACCGCTTCCCTGCAAGCTTGCGGCGTCAGCCCCCGGCGGTTGAACGGACGCGACTTCTATGCCTGGCTTCTGCCCTGGTTCAACCCTGCCCCAGCCCTGACCGGCGAATCACCCGCCGAGTTCTACCGGCGTGTGCCCTATCCCGAAGATGGGGAGGCAGATTCTCTGCAACTGCCCTTCGACCACGATTTTGCCGAGCGCCTGTTCTACCAAGAACCGCGCTCTGACGTTGAGCAGGGGCTGTGGTACTTCGACCAGCAACCCCACCGGGTGATGGTGGTCGACAAGCTGCGCAAGCCGCCCCACATCGGCCAACTCACCGGAGAGACGCGCAAGGGCGAGGCGCTCAATGCGCTGTTCGACCAAATGCCGGAAGCGACGGTCATGAGCTTGACGCTGGTGGTGACGCCGCAAGACGTACTGGAGGAACAGCTGAACCGGCTCGCGCGCAAGGCCATCGGCGAAAACCTGGCCTCGAGCCAGACCCGCCAGGATGTCGAGGAAGCTCGCTCGCTGATCGGCCGCCAGCACAAGCTGTACCGAGGCACCCTGGCGTTCTACTTGTGCGGCAAGGACGAGCAGCAGCTGCACCAGCGCTCCATCCAAGCCGCCAATGTCCTGCTCGGTGCCGGCCTGCAGCCGGTGCGGGACGGCGATGAAGTCGCCGCCTGCAACAGCTACCTGCGCTGGTTGCCCATGGTGTACAACGCCAACCGCGACAAACGAAACTGGTACACCCGCCTGCTGTTCGTGCAGCACGTTGCCAACCTGCTGCCGCTGTGGGGGCGCAGCGTCGGCACCGGCAATCCAGGCATCACGTTCTTCAACCGCGGCGGTGCTCCGTTGTCCTTCGACCCATTGTCCCGCTTTGACCGGTCCATGAATGGTCACCTGTTGTTGTTTGGGCCCACCGGCGCGGGCAAGTCGGCCACCCTGGTCTCGATCCTCATGCAGGTGATGGCCGTCTACCGGCCCCGTCTGTTCATCGTCGAGGCCGGTAATTCGTTTGGCCTGCAAGGTGACTATTTCGCCACCTTGGGGCTATCGGTCAACAAGGTCCAACTCAAGCCGGGCAGCGGGTTGAGCCTGGCGCCGTTCGCCGACGCCCGGCGGCTGGTCGAGCGCCCCGACCAGGTGGCCAGCCTCGCCACCGATGACCTTGACGACAGCAACACGGACAACGATGAGCAACGCGACGTCTTGGGCGAGCTGGAGATTACCGCGCGACTGATGATCACCGGCGGCGAAGCCAAGGAAGAAGCGCGCCTGACCCGCGCGGACCGCAGCTTGATCCGAGAATGCATCCTCGATGCCGCCAAGGCCTGCGCGAACGCCCAGCAGCAGGTCATGACCCATGACGTGCGGGATGCGCTGCAGCGGGTTGCCTGCGATGCACATCTGCCCGACAAGCGCCGCGAGCGCGCCCAGGAGATGGCCGAGTCCATGGACCTGTTCTGCCAGGGCTTCGAGGGCACGCTGTTTGACCGGACCGGCACGCCGTGGCCCGAGAGTGACGTCACCATCGTAGATCTTGCGACCTATGCCCGCGAGGGCTACGAGGCGCAGATGTCGATCAGCTACATCAGCCTGATGAACACTGTGAACAACCTGGCCGAACGCGATCAATACCTGGGCCGGCCGTTGATCATGGTGACGGACGAAGGTCACATCATCACCAAGAACCCCTTGCTGGCGCCGTTCGTGGTCAAGGGCACGAAGATGTGGCGCAAGCTGGGGGCCTGGTTCTGGCTGGCCACGCAAAATTTGGCCGATTTCCCCAGCGCCGCGCAGACCATGCTCAACATGATCGAATGGTGGATCTGCCTGAACATGCCACCGGCGGAAATCGAGGAGATCGCCCGGTTCAAGAAGCTGACGCCGGCGCAGAAGGCGTTGCTGTTGTCGGCGAGCAAGGCATCGGGCAAGTACACCGAGGGGGTGGTGCTGGCCAAAAATAGGGAGACACTGTTCCGCGCCGTGCCCCCGAGCCTCTACCTGGCCTTGGCCATGACCGAGCCCGAGGAAAAAGCCGAACGCTGGCGACTGATGGAAGAACAGCAAATCTCCGAGTTGGAGGCCGCACTGCACGTGGCCGCCGAAATCGACCGCCTGCGCGGCTTCTAATTCACCGCACCTGCTTCAGGTCTGCCTTGCTACCTGGAACTCACCGTCCATAACTGGTCCAGCCGGGTGGTGAAGCTCTGACTCATCATCTCCCGACGCATCCCCCAATCAGGATTGGTCGGCACGCCGGCCAGGCGCATGGTGCCCCGCCCCCATCGACCGTTGATGGCCGACAGCAGATGGTGACATGCAAGTATATTTGGCTTCTGTCGATTCCACGTCGATGCTATTTGGAGCGAAGGCCCGCAGGCTTTGCCGTACGCGTTCCGTAATGAGTACAATGAGGTTGGGTGCGTACGGCATTTCGCCAATCCGCAGGTTAAATTCCAGCACAGGTCGGGCCGCCAGTGAGGAGTCGGCATGCCTGCGCCAAATACGCCCGCATCAAACGTAATCCCTCGTCCGCAAATTTTGACTGCCAAAGCGCTAGCGGCCGTCGAGCGATTTAGCCATATCGAAGCGGTGAGCGGCATCGTCCTCGTACTCGCCGCTATCGCCGCGCTGCTGTGGGCCAACAGCTCGGCAAGCCTGTCCTACGAAGCGTTCTGGAATACCCGCGTTGTTCTAAGTTTTGGCTCATTCAGCATCGGTGAGTCGCTGCACTTTCTCGTCAATGACGGGCTGATGACTATCTTCTTTCTCGTGGTAGGGATGGAGATCCGGCAAGAAATTCAAGACGGAGCCTTATCCAATGCCAAGATGGCGATCTTGCCTCTAGGGGCTGCCTTGAGTGGCGTGCTGGTTCCTGCTGGGATCTACCTTGCCTACAACTTTGGGGCTGAATCTGCGCATGGTTGGGCGGTGCCCACAGCCACTGATATCGCTTTCGCTGTGGGTGTACTTGCCCTGCTAGGCAAATCCATACCCGGCAACCTCCGGGTTTTCTTGTTGGCGCTCGCCATCATTGACGATATTGCGGCGATACTCATCATTGCGCTGTTCTATACGACTAGCCTGGATTTTGCTGGTCTGGGCATCGCGGTCGGTGGTTTAGCGCTTGTCCTGGCAATGCAACGGATGGGGATAGGTTCAGCTTGGCTCTATGTTTTGCCAGGCGTGGTCATGTGGAGCGGCCTGCTCAAGTTTGGCGTGCATCCAACGCTGGCGGGTGTCGTCCTAGGGCTTATCACACCCGTCAGGTCGGCGCCTTCTTCGGAACGGCCGCTGGACATCATGACGCAAGCGTTTCGCGAGCTTGCTCATCGAGTTCATGAGGGACAGAAAAAAGTATCAGCGCCACTTAAGCAGATCAGATTCGCTGAGCGAGAGGTGCTTCCTCCTGTACAGAGAGTCCAGGAGCGCCTTCACCCGTGGGTGGCGTTCGTCATCATGCCGTTGTTTGCACTGGCAAACGCGGGGGTTACCCTTGGTGGCGCTCACTTCGGTGACGCTGTTACGGCTCCCGTTGTTTATGGTGTGGTGATGGCCTTGGTGTTCGGCAAGCCCATAGGTGTCGTTCTGGCCACATTCGTGTTGGTTCGTACTGGCCTTTGCAGATTGCCCGAGCAAGTGGATTGGGCGGGGGTAATGCTCGTAGGCCTACTCGCGGGCATCGGTTTCACCATGTCTATTTTTATCGCCGGGCTGGCTTTCGATGATGAGCAGTTGCTGGCAGTAGCAAAACTGAGTGTGCTCTGCGCTTCAACCGTGTCCGCAGTGGTTGGGCTGCTCTGGGGAATCGTGCATTTCAGAAGGAGGCCCTTCGCCTCGCGTTAGCCGATTGAGAAAGGCGTCCTGCCTCTGGCCTTTTCCTGACGAAGGAGATGAGGGGACAATCGGGACGCCTGAACAGAATTCAGATTTAGGCGTCGGCTTTCGACCGATTCTGTTGAAAAAGTCGGAATTTTAGCCTGGCAGAGGTCGAGGCAGACCGTCATTTCAGAACCTATTCACTACGTTGAGTGGCTTTTCGGTTCTGCGTTAATCGTTGCAGCTTGGTCAGTGGGTTGAATTGAGGTTTTTTACTGATTCCGGGCGCACCTATCCCGTGGTTGGTGGCCCTTGAGAGGTAAGTTTGGCCAGCCGTCGCAGGTTCTGTACCGCGGCGGCCAGCGTGAACTCATCGGCCGCGCCACTCATGCCGCGTAGTCGCAAGCGATCCAGTTTCAGAATGCGCTTAAGGTGGGCAAACAACATTTCGACCTTCTTACGTTCGTGACGAGAGCGCACCTACTCCGGCGTCGCCGCGATGCGTCGAGCCACATCACGAGCGGGTTCATGAACGCTGCGGACGATCTTGCGAATCGAAGTGTTCGGGCAGCACTTAGCTTTCATCGGACATGTCGCGCAGTCGGCCTGTCTGGATCGGTAGATAATGGTGCTGGCTGACGTGCGAACGCTCGTTCTTGAAGGCTCGCCATTCGCTGCGCAATACGTTGCCGGCTGGGCAGCGGTATAAATACGATCAGATCACGAAAGAGCGACTCGCCAGTTTGCATTTTCGGTTATTGACACAGCGCTCAAATCTCCAGATTATCAATCAATGACCCCTACAAATCTCGTTAGCATGATGCGCCCCTTGATGACTGCCTTTGGCGGGCCATAGGGCGATGCGCGCTTAGAACAGAAGCATTGACCAGAAGCCCCGCCAGAAATGGATGGGGCTTTTTCATTCCCCTTCCAACTCATTGATGACAAGGAGAGTGAAGATGCTGTTGATTCACCCAGCCAAACATACTGACGCCGAGGCCGCGTTTGATATACGCCTCCAGGCGATCCGGCATCAATGCATTACCGTCTATACGGCTGAGCAAGTAATGGCGTGGACTGATGTGCCGCTCACAGACCGATATCGGGCTTGGGTGGAAAAGGAGTACCACGTTGCCTGGCTGGGCGAGACACCGGTCGCAACAGGTCTGATTGATTTCCAGTCTGGAGAGATAGGCGCTATTTTCGTTTTGCCTGCATTCATGGGACAGGGGATTGGCAAGGCAATGCTCCTATACCTTGAGCGACTGGCCTTTAAAGCCGGAATCGTCGACATCCATTTAGATGCTACCCCTAACGCAACCGCGTTCTACCGTCGGTGTGGCTATCACGGAGATAATCAAGCTATCTATACCTCGCCCTCCGGTCTTGAGCTGGCTTGTACACCGATGCGGAAACAGTTGGCCAGTGAAGAGCTAATGGACGTCACGCGGGCGACAAGCAGGCTGCCAAACTCAGGCTGAGTATCAGTCCAACGGTTGAAACCGATACTCGATGCGTTCGAGTTCGGCTTGTACTTCCTCGGCGGTCACCACGTGGCCATCCGGCACATGGCGAAAGTCCAGTTTCACGCCAGGCTTGAGACACCAGTCCAAAGGTAGCTCATCGATGCCATAGGCCGGCCGCCATCCGTGGTGGATGCATAATGCCAGGGCGCGTCCATGTGCGTGCCGCTGTGGGTAGTGATCTGCAAGCGTTCAGCCGCCCAGGCCTCCTGGCCTGGCAATTGCTGCAACTCAAGCCCGGGAAACAGCGCGGCCATTTCCGGCCAGCCCTGCTGGTGATCCATGTAATCAATGCGCGGTAGCAGAGGGGGGGGGCGGTATACGGGTTGTTGTCCAGGGTGACGGACAGATCGATCAGGCGACGGCGGGTGACATCCATCGCTTTTTACTCCACTTGTTGTTTTAAGCGTTCAGGCGCTGGCCTGAACGACACACTGGTCAATGGCGCCAAACAGGCATTGGTTGTCAGCAGTACGAGCTTCCATCCGCACGCGATCACCAAAACTGAGGTACGGCGTCAACGGCTTTCCATCACTGATCATTTCCAGCGCACGGCGTTCGGACAGGCAACTCACTCCTGCACCCAGATCGGCGTTGGAAACAGTGCCTGAGCCGATCACCGTGCCAGCGTGCAGGCGTCGGGTCAGTGCGGCATGGGCGATGAGTTGGGCAAAGCTGAAATGCATCTCGGCGCCATGCGGGCGACCGATGCGGTCACCGTTGAGCTGTACGTCCAGCGGCAGTTTTACCCTGCCCTCGCACCACGCCGCGCCAAGCTCATCAGGCGTTACCGCTACGGGAGCGAAGCTGGTGGCGGGCTTGGCCTGAATGAAGCCGAAACCGGTATTCATTTCACGTGGCGCGAGCGTTCGCAGGCTGACATCGTTCAGTTGTACCACCAGCTTGATGTGGCCCAGCGCCTGGTCTACCCGGCAGCCCATCGGCACATCATCAACGATCACCGCGAATTCGCCTTCGAAGTCGATGCCATGGGCCTGGGACGGCAAAGGAATGTCATCCTGCGCCCCAAAAAAATCATCCGAGGCCCCTTGGTACATCAGGGGTGTCTCGTCCACGCCGGGGATGGGCGGCAGGCCGAAGGCGCGCTGCATGCTTTCGCCATGGGCCAGGAACGCAGACGCATCGCACCACTGATACGCGCGGGGCAAAGGTGCGGCGATGTCGCTTGCGGTAAAGTCAAACGCATGAGGCGCGCAGCCCTGATTGAGAGCCTGATACAGCGCTTGGAGGGGTGCCCGCACACAGGACCAGCCTCGATGGCGTCCTGAAGGGTGCGCGCGATGGGGTGTGCGGAGACCGCAAGCCGCAGCTGCCGACACACCACCACCACCAAATGCCCGTCGCGGGTACCGTCGCGAAGCGTAGCCAATTTCATGTTGTTTATTCCTTGGCGGCCGGCAGGCCGCAGGTCAATCGAGCACAATGTATCCGTGGGCATTGACGTGATAGGCCAGCGCCGGCAGGCGCTGCCCCAGGCACGGGCCCGGCACGCACTCGCCGGTGGCGATTTCAAAGAGAGCACCATGGGCAAAACAGACAATATGATCGCGGGCGCCGTTAAGGTACGCGTCCTTGCGCCACGCCAGCGGCGTGTCCAGGTGCGGGCAAGCATTGCGATAGATGTGCACTCGTCCGTGCTGGCGCACCACGATCACGCTGTCCTGTCCGCAGGCAGCAGGGTCGAACCCACGGGAAGTACCATCGGCCTTTTACTAGTGGTTTTTTGTAGTCGTGCGCTTCATCACCTGTTGAAATGGTCAAGCCTGGATATGTTGACCATCGGCACCTGGCAGCGGCAGACGAGCAGACAGCCAACGACTTCAAGACCATCGCACTCAATTCCCAACCAACGAAAGATAAATGCCGATGAGCTCTGGGTAGGTTAATCAACCCGGGTGACGGACCTTTAACCCATGTCACGACACAATCATGAATACCGCCTGCTCTGTACGATGGCTCACGAGGCCCGTAGAGCTCTGGCTATGCCCAGCGGCAGTTTGCGCGCCCAAGCATTGATCCAAGGACTCTTCGCCAAATTCCAGGAGGAGGAGCTATTAGGAAGAGTTCACTACGAGCGCGAGCAAATTCCCCCCGGTGGGCGAAATCAGTGGCGACAGAGGTAGTTCACTGGCAGCGCCGTGAAGGGGCAATCGTATTTACAAGCTACCTGCTCTTATATTGCTCATTGCGCCCGTGGGGCTGGCGATTCTCGACACTACTGTTTCTACTACCAAAACTCATTTTACTAGGGTACGTGTTTGGACGCCGAGTGGGGGGGGCAATAACGCAGCTCACCAGTATTCAGTTGGCGTTGCGCTAATTGTGGCTGGAGTTCAATTTTCACCAGTCGTCCTGATTCCACTGCGAGCACTTTGGCTGGCGCATGAGGGTTTCGACCGAATGCTGGGCTACGGATTGAAACCCATATCAGGGTTCGCCGTGGCTTATCTGGGTAAGATCGGTAAGCAGAATGACTGGTCAGATGCTGGGGTATGATGGGTTAAGCTGAATGCAAAGGGATGGCCAGTGCTATCCTGCGCTAATCGCATCAGGCCACGTCCGTGCAAGATGCTTACTGGTTTGTGACTATTTTGTGACATTTTAGTCTCATAGGAAAGCGGGCATGACGGCTCGCCTGGAATTAACTGATTGGCAGCGGAGGTCACAATGAAGACCAGAGCCACAGTGATTTGCCGAAAGGACGACCGAGTGCTGTATGTTCGCAAGTCAAAGTCGAAGTGGTCGCTTCCGGGAGGCAAAATCGAGCCCGGTGAAACGCCCGCGGAAGCCGCTGTACGTGAACCTGAGGAAGAGACGGCTTTGGTTGCTGAAAATCTCACCTACCTCGCTCGTTTCGAGCAAAACGATACAACGCACTTCGTGTTCATCACGTTGCTGCAGCCGGGCAAGTCACCACGCCCTCAAAATGAAATCGCCGCTTGTAAGTGGAACTCGCGCAAGCGATTTCGCAACATCGAGTCGAGCCCTGCGACCAAGGCAATTGTGAAAACCTTTGCTGACTTTCAGCCAACCCAGTGAGCGAAACTGCTTCACAGGTATCAACATAAGGCTGTCTCGATCCAAGTCCGCTTCAGGGTGGAGCTGGTGTGTGGCGTATCGCTTAAAGGATCACTCAGAACCACCGTTCGACTGCTCCAAGTGCTGTCGCCCCTTTCTAGACGGACGTTCCTTCATATCGATCGGCACCCTGTGGCAAAATAGCCTTCCAAAGGATAACCCTGCCAAGGAGATATGGTTTGCTGGACGGTTTTATTGTTCTTGGGCTTCTGGCGGTACCGCTGCTGATCGCGTTGGGCGCTTTTCTTCTCGAATACCTGGCTACCTATGGCCTGCAAGATAGTGGTTTCGCCAAACATCGTCGGTTGTTTCGGATCGTGGGGCTGTTCGCTGCTGGCGTCGGCGCATTGGCCCTGTTGATCACGTCCTTGGGCTTGGCCGAAATCCCGGCGTGACAGGCACATCGCTCGTCGGCCAGTCTTTGCCTTTGGCCGCCAACGTCATACCATCGACCACCTCCCCCTCGAGATGGCCCTAGTGCAGCCTGATTTCCATCGTATCCGTCACGCCTTGCAGATCACGGCCATCTGCCTGGGCGTGGTCTATGCCGGCGTGCTGGTCATGCAGGAAGTGCGCTATCTGCACGGCTACTTTAGCGCCCGACCTGACTATGCCCGTCAAATCCCATTGACAGCCTGGAGCCCGCTGCCACCCACGCTGCCCACATTGCAGGATCTACCACCCGGCCTGTTAGACGTCAGCAGCCGCGACCGCAAGTAGCTGAAAAATCACGAACCTTTCACATCGGCCCACGTAAGGTGAATCCACTCCTTTTGATTCACCTGCCCGCTACCCCCATCGCGGGCATTTTTTTGTCCGCAGTTTAGCTGGCGATATCGAGCCCGCCCTGGATGCCAGCATGCAGGTGGCCTTTCCCTTGACCGTGCTGACGAGGCACAAGCCCAGGGGGATAGGCTCTCTATCTCGCCACTGAGCGGCGACCTGCAGGTCAGGGGGCAACGAGATACTTGAGCAGTCCAAGCGATCCTACCGCCAGCGCCACGGTTGCCAGCATCGGTAGACGCCAACTCGCCAACAGCGTGATGGCCAATGCAATCAGTTCTTCTGGATGCGGCGAGACAAAATGCGGCGCGATCGCAGAAATCAGCACGCAGCCGGGGGCGGCATCGAGCACGGCGCGAGCACGTGGGCTCAGCTTGCGATTGCGCAATAGCAAGTAGCCAGACACCCGTGTGGTGTAGGTGGCCGCCGCCATGCCCAGGCAGGTCAACAGCGAGGCGGTGCTGATCATTCAACCACCGCCCATAACCACGCCGCCAGCAAGCCGGACAGGGTACCTGCCAGCACGAACCAGGCCCCGGGTATCATCAAATACGTCAGGGCGGCCATGAGCAAACTCACCAGCCAGGGGTGCGCAAACCGCAGGCCCTTCCACATGCCCCGCAACAGCACGATGAACACGGCCGGAAAGGCCATGGCGAAACCGTAGCGGTCAATGTCCCCCAGCACCGGGCCGACCATGGCGCCCACCAGCGCGCTGCCCACCCAGACGGGGTAAACCGACACGCATGCGCCCCAGTAAAACGGCCAACTGAAGGCCGGTGTCCGTTGGCTCACCGAACGGCGCAAGGTATCGCCGTAACTGATCGCCCAGCCCTCATCGGCCATGAAGAACAATGCAGGCAGCACCTTGCGCGTCGGCAAATGCCGCAGATAAGGCGCCAGCGCCGCCCCCATGACCACATGCCGACTGTTAATCAACAGCGTGATGAGCACGATCATCAGTACCGAGGGTGGAGAACCCCACAGCTGGATCGCGGCAAACTCCGAGCCCCCCGCAAAATTCAATCCCGTCATGGTCCCAACCTCGACCACTGACAGCCCCACCTGGGAGGCCTGCGCGCCGAGGACCAACGCATAGGGCGCCACGGCAAACAAAATCGGCAGCGCCGCTTTGACGCCCCGCAGGATTTCGCTGCGGGTGTTCTCCTGGATGTTCACTTCATCGTCCTTAATGCAGGTGACTGATCGACTGTCCTGCGCGGCGACGCAACAGGACCGCGCAGGCTTTTACCACAGCGTGCGAACCGGGTGCCAGCCTTGGCTTCTTTCCCTGACAGCAAATGACCGCGCTCGGCAAAGAGCACAAATGTACTCCACCCAATTTTCTGTCCATTTTCGGCAACCTCAACCACGGCTGCGTCCCGTACATAAAGCGATGGCGCCTTGTTCGCTTTGCCTCATGTCCGCAGCAAAGAAATGACTGATGCTGCTGGCATCCCGTGCAAGGACCGCCGAAAGCATGCGTCATGCCGAGTAGCCGCCATGAATTCAAGTCTTGCCCGTTCATCTCGCCACCCGCCACTCGCTCGGAAGCCCGCTTGCATCAAGACACGATGGCGCAACGTGCTCGGGATCCTGCTGTTGCTAGGCATGGCCGGGCACTGCCTGGCGTTGACCACCCCCAGCCTCATCGCCTCGGTGCAGTCACTGCAATGCCTGGAATACCGCATCGTCGGCATCTGCTACTGGCTGCTGTGCACGCCTTTTGGCTGCACGGTGAAGACCTCGCCCAAGGTTCGTCACTTCAGCCCCGAACTGGTGGTCTCCAGCTACGCAGAAACCGGTGCCAATCCCTGGCAAGCCATGGCGGCGTTGTCCACACCGATCCCAGGGTCGGAAGGCGGCGGCAACCTGCTCACGCCCGCCCCGCAGCGCGATAGCCAGACACGCTTCAAGAACGTCGACGCCATCGGCCATCCGGGCGGACTGGCACTGAGCGCCGTGGCCCAGGGCTTGGGGTATGCCTGCCCCAACGGCGCCAACGCGCTGCGGCCCTACTACCTGAGCACGCTGGACCCGCTGGGCTGGCGTCATGCCGTGCCCGAGGCCGTCTATCCGCAGGCGCTGTTGCCGGGGACGCGCGAGATTGGCAGCCAGGCCGTGGGCGAGATGTGGGGCAACGTCTACCCGCGCCACGGCTTTCTGGTGCAGCCCGACGACTATAAGGCCGCAGCCGTCATGGCCCAGCGCGCCAGTGACTTCATTAGTCGTCCGGGACAGCCACACGTGTACCTGCCGCTGCTACCCCTGCCCTACGACGGCTACTGGCCGCCCTTGCCGGTGATGGAAAACGACTTCAACAACCACCGCTGGCAGCTGGTGTCCCCACAGCTCCAGACCATCTGTGCGGTATTTCCTAGCCCCACCGTTGAAAGCGAGGACGGTGCCTACGCCTGGGCATTGTGGCGCCCCTATCGCTGCTGTCAGCGCATGGGACAGACCTTCCTGTTCAGCATCGACTTTGCCGGAGGTGCGTGATGACTTTCCCTTGGAGAATAACCCATCTCTGCGTGCTGCTCGGGCTGTGGCTGCTGTGCTCGGCGCCCGGCCACGCCGCCGACGACAGCTACCACCTGGGCGATCAGGGAGAGGTGCTGGACGATCGGGTGATGTACACCCTCGGCGGTGGCTCAGCCGCCGGGGCGCCCTCCTCGCTCTACCGTCCCAGCGGTCTGGGTGTGGGCGTGTCATGGCGGGCGAACATGATGTGCGGCAACATGAACCTCGCCAATACCTTGCAGAACCAGCTGAACGGCGCCACCCAGGGCTTCCAGCAGATCATGGGCAGCGTGGTGCAGAATGCCACGCAGGCGGTGATGTCGTTACCGGCGATGATCATCCAACGAGCCAACCCTGGCCTGTACGAATTGCTCAGCAATGGCGTGTTGCAGGGCCGACTGGACTTCGATCGCTCCAAGCTGACCTGCCAGGCGATGGCCAGCAAGATGGCCGACAAGGTCGACCAGGCCGGCTGGGGCGACCTGGCGAAAAACCAGGCGATGCAGAGCAGCCTGGAGCAGTCAGGCGGCGATGCTGTCAGCGTGATCAAGAACACCGAGACCCGCAGCGGCAACGAGGGTGTCAGCTGGGTCGGCGGTCAGCAGGCGGGCGGGCGCGACCAGGCGCCCATTCGTGTGACCCGCGACGTGGTCAAGGCCGGCTACAATCTGCTGCACAACCGTGCCCTGGACGACACCTCGGCGCTGGGCACCGCTTGCCAAGGTGGCGCGATCTGCCAAGCCTGGGCCAGTCCTGAAGAAGCCTCCGACTGGGCCACTCGCGTGCTGGGCGAGACCGAGGTGGCCACCTGCGACGACTGCGAAACCCTGCGCGCCACGGCCGGTACCGGGCTGTCGCCGCTGATCCAGGAGACCTACGACCAGCACCTGCAGGGGCTGCAGCGCCTCCTGTCGGGCGCGGATGAACCCACCGCGGAGAATTTGGCCAAGGTCTCCAGCCCCCTGCTCCCAGTGTCCGCCGGGGTGATCGTCGCCCTGCACGACGACCCCGACCAGGATCTGCTGGCACGCCGCCTGGCCAGCGAAACAGCGCTCTCCAGCGTGATCTACCAGGCGATGCTATTGCAGCGCACGCTGCTCGCCGGCAGCCATGAGCCCAACGTGGCCTCCGCCGTGCCCGCGAAGGAGGCGCTCAACGGCAACGTCGAGACGCTGGATCGTGAAATTCGCCTGCTGCAAACCGAACTGCAGATTCGCCAGTCGCTGGCCACCAACACCGCAAGCCTGGTCCTTGATCGACACGCGGGCGGCGCGGACGCCTCACGCACGGTCGACCAGCAGGATCCGGAGCCAGCCCGGCTGGACCAGGCCGACCAGACGAGGAGCACGCCATGAAGCTGTCTCGAGGGGCATTGCTGCTGGCCCATCTGCTGTTTTGCTTGCTGCTGACCCTGGTCGCGGTCTGCGCGCTGCTCCTGCTGGGCATCAGCGCTGTGAGGTTTTACGGCCACTGGCACAGTTGGTCAGCTCAACAGGCGGCGCTAGCCCCCTACTTGGCGCTATGGCGGGCGTTGCTCTACAGCCCGGTCGTGACTCTGTGGATCGCTACCTGGCGTCGACAACGAACCGCCGCCGGCTGCCAGCGGCTCTTGCGCCTGGGCTTGATCGGTTTGACAAGCATCGCCCTCCTCGAACTGTCCCGCGCCTGAGGTAATCATCATGACCCTGAGCACCACCAGCTACCTGGAGTTCTACCTGTCCTTGCTGGGCTGGATCATTAATAACGGCCTGTGGAACACCCTGATGGACAGCGGACTGTTCGCCGTGGCCTTCGGCGCAATCATCCTCCAGGAGTGGCTGTCCGCCCGCCAGCAAGGCGCCGACGAAGGCAACAAGGGACTGCTGTCAATCCCGCGCATCGAGAACCGCTTGTGGATGGCTTACGTCACCATCCTGTTCGCCTGCGCGCCCATGCTGCCGGTCAACCTGAGCACCCTGAGCTTCGACACTGGCGCCAGCCAACGCTGCGGCATTTCCGTGGCCCAACCGGGCGAGACGGCCTGGGGCACCACCTTCAACACGATCGGCGACAAATCCGCCAACGTACCGATCTGGTGGTTTCTGGTGCACGCCTTGAGCAAAGGGATCACCGCGGCGACAACCGCCGCCATTCCCTGCGCGCCGGATATTCGCCAAATGCGCATGGAGATCGACACCGCGCGCATCGACAACCAGATGCTGCTGCAGGAAGTGGCGGACTTCACCCGCGACTGCTATGGCTACTCGCGCTCGCGGCTGTTCACCCGGCGCCCGGAACTGACCAAGGCGCAGAGCTACGATGCGTCGTGGATCGGCTCCAGTTACCTGCTCGACACCCCGGGCTACTACGACACCGACCGCTCGAGAACCCCGCGGATCAACTGGCCGTACGATGAAGTCCGCGACATGGCGCTGGCTCGTCTGCCCAGCGGAGCGGGTTTCCCGAAATGCCGGCAGTGGTGGAGCGATGCCGAGATCGGCCTGCGTGATCGGCTGCTCGCGCAACTCAATCCGTCGCTGCTCTCCAGCCTGGGGGATTGGCTCAGCGGCCGCTCCGCCAGCGAGATCGAGGATGCGGCCTTGCGTGAGCTGGTGAGTCCACGGCATCAGTCGATGAGCATGGCCCCGGGTCGGGTGTACCAGGACTACGGCAGCAGCCCACGGGGTGGCTCGATGACCCAGGGGTTGAACAACCTGGCGACCAACACCGGGCTGGCGCTGGGTTCGTTCAGCAACTTCCCGGCCATGAACGCCGTGCGCGCCGCACTGCCGATGGTGCAGGCCTTCCTGATCATGGCGACGATCATCAGCCTGCCTCTGATCCTGCTGATCAGCAGCTTCCAGCTCAAGACGCTGATGACGGTGACCTTTGCCCTGTTCACCCTGCACATGCTCACGTTCTGGTGGGAGCTGGCCCGATGGGTCGACTCCAGCATGCTCGACACGCTTTACCATCAAATAACGACCTCGGACAGAATCCTCCTCTCCCTGCCCACCTCCGGTGTCATGGATGGCACCGTGACGGCTCAGGTGATCGAGTACGTGATGGGTGCGATGTTTTTAGTACTCCCGATGGCATTTCTCGGCGCCATGACCTGGACAGGGCATGCGGTAGGCACAGGAATTCAGGGGATGCTTTCTAATGGTGCGAAAGCTGGACATGACGCTGCAAGCAGGGGTACTGACCAATTGACCAGTGCCGTCAAAAAATTAATCCGATGATTTACAGTCACCAACATAGTGCCCGTTATCATCGTAGTCCCCCAAGTACAAATCCGCTCCCATGTAATCCGGGCCAGGTGCATTACTACTCTGGCTAGAATTGATGCGTTCCAGGACTAGAAGATACACCATTACAGCGATCCCAGTAATGATCGCCGACCCGATGAATAATGATAGAACAACAAGCACGGAAAACAAACAAAGCCTCAAAAGCCACAGACCAGCCGATGAACCTAGCCCCTGCCTAGCGGATAGCTTTCCTTCGAGAGCGCTGTAACTTATTTTCCACTGTCCGACTATATGACCCGCGCGATAGGATAAGGCCCGGAGGCCTAACGTCGGTTTGAGGTGACTATTCATAAATTTTCTTCTCAAGCTACCGATGGATCCAATTATATTTTACTCCTCTATTTCCGTCGCTGCTTACCATCGATCGGTTCATAATTGATGCTGCTACATCTATGGATCTATGCGGACCTGCTTCCAGTTCGCCCAATTAATTTGGCCTTGCCTTGCGAGATACCCTTTGATATTCAATCTCTGCAAGCCGCTGGTTTTCCAGCACCCCAGGTAGCCGCAACCTTCAAGGCTACGTCACTCCCGTGATGGTTGCTCCCCAGTGCAATTCGCGTTCGGCAGCTTGCACGGTCATCGCCTCCCGCGATGATGAACGCTCTTCCACCCGCATGCCTTAAGCGCTGCTCATCGACCTGCACACCCTCAATCCGATCCAATGCCGGGAACTCCCTTCCCGTGCGGACGGCGTTCCCCTGCACCTTGCTGGAGGAACACACCATGATGCGTTTTTGCGGAACTGAACTGCACGCGGTATTGGCCGAGGCCGGCATCCACGGCTGCCGCGTCGTGCTGGTCAAGGACCATGGGGTCTACCTCATGGCCGAGCGTGGCGAGAGCCATCCTGACGGTCCCCGCAAGCGCGTGGCCTACGCGCAAGGTTGCAACCCCGAACTCGATGACTTCGAGAGCTGGTGGCAGCGAGCACTGGACGAATTCGGTGGCGATGATTTTGCCGAATACTTCGAAATCGACGACCCAGTGCTGGCCAGCCTGCGCGGCACCGCCGGCAGCCTGGTCATCGAGGCCACGTCCACGCACTTGTACCTGGCGGCGGAAATACCGTTGGCGGGGCATCGCTAAACCACCCGCTCCAACGTCGCTCCGTCACCGTCCTCCGCTACTCGGGAGCCGATGGTCAAGCGCACCGAACCACGCCCGCTGGTCCGAAAGCAGCTCGGCATTATCTTCACCGGCGCTCGCTGGACGCCCCGCCCAACCGAGCATCGCCAGCCAGGTTGACCCGCCCCGGTGCGGCCTCTACACCGTGAAGAACCGCATCGTTGTCGATGCTTCATCCACAGCCCAGCGCCCTTGCATAACCAGGGGCGCCCGGCTTTATCACGGCGGAGGCACACCATGTCCACAGCCGAGCGTGCCTCACCTCCCGTGGTCCTGAGCGCGGGGGTGTGGCACCACCTTATCCAGAAGGAGATTATCAGCGCCTCGGTAACGGGATCACCGCGCCTGAGTGCCTTGCTACGCACGGCGCTGGCCCTCACGGGGCAGCGCACCTTCCGCGGCCTAATCACCTTGGACCTGGGTGCTTGCCTACCCTACAACGCCGTGTTGCCACAAACAGCGCGCCAGGTGCAGATCACCCGCATCACGCCCGCCGGCGAGCCGGCGTTCCTGCTGATTCGCCTGCCCCACGAACCCCACCTCGACGCCTGAACCCTCAGCGCTTCGACACCTGTTCACCCCACCGGGAATGCCTTCCCGGTCGGGGCGGCGTTCCCCTTCGCACCTGGAGAACGTCATGAGCGATATCTACCTTGAAGTCACGAACAAGATCGTCAATGCTCTTGAGCAAGGCGTCGTCCCCTGGATCAAGCCCTGGTCTACCGGCGAGGCGAGCGCCTCGCCCTTCCCCACCAACGCCATCACTGGGCGTCCCTATGCCGGCATCAACGTGCCGCTGCTGTGGGCCGAAGCGCGCCTGCGAGGCTTTCGCCAGGATCGCTGGCTGACCTTCCACCAGGCGCGCCAGGCCGGCGGCCACATCCGCAAGGGCGAGCAGTCGGCCCTGGCGGTGCTGTACAAACCGATGAGTAAGGAGGCTCAGGATGAGCAGGGTCAGGTGCTCCGTGATGAGCAGGGCAACATCAAGGTGGTGCAATTTGCCCTGTTGCGCGTCCATCACCTGTTCAACCTGGAGCAGACCGAAGGTCTGGCCGTGGAAGCTGAACGGTCGGACGCCGACGTCAACCCTACTCCCTTCGTCGACCACGCGCCGGCCGAACTGTTGCTGCAGGCGTCCGGGGCACGCATTGACCACCGCTTTGGTGACGAGGCCTGCTACCACCCGCTGCGCGACCTGATCCTGTTGCCGACCAAGGCGCAGTTCGACGACGTCAGCAGCTACTACGCCACCGCGCTGCACGAGCTCACGCACTGGTCGGGTCACCATTCACGGTTGCAACGCGAGGGCATCATCTGCAGCCATCGCTTCGGCTCGGTCGAATACGCCTTCGAGGAGTTGGTCGCCGAGATGGGCGCCGCCTTCCTCTGCGCGGTCACCGGCGTGTCGGGAGAGTTGCGGCACGAGGAGTACCTGGCGTCCTGGCTGCAGTTGCTCAGGCAGGACAAGCGCGCCATCTTCCGCGCCAGCGGCCAGGCGCGCGAGGCGTCGGAGTTTCTCCTGGCGTTTCAAGCACAGCCTGTCGTCACCGACAGCGAACCACTCAGCGCCTGACCCCAGGCGCCATACAACAAAGGCCCCGCTTGGGGCCTTTGTTGTGTCGGCGTGTTGACGGGGCCGCAGGCGTGGCCTGCGACTTACTGCAGCCAGCCCTCGACCACGTCAGCGCCGTGCTCCTGCTTCCACTGCTTGAGCCGTGTGTGGTTGCCGCCCTTGGTTTCGACGATTTCACCGCTGTCCGGGTGTCGGTAGCGCTTGAGCTCGCGTGGCTTGCGCTGGCCAGGTGCGACGTGCCCGCCCGCGCCATTGGCGCTGCGGGCGGGTTCAAGGATGGCGATGATGTGTTTCAGGCTCATGCCGTATTCTTCGAGCAAGGCTTGGAGCTTGGATTCGAACTCGATCTCCTGCTTGAGCGCCGCATCGTTCTTCAAGACATCCAGTTGTTGCATCTGCGCGGCCAGTTGCGCTTCGAGGGCCTTGAACTCGGCAAGTTTTGACATGGACATTCCTTTGGATAAGTGGCGAAAACAGTCTCCAGGATAATAGCTGAGGCCGTGAACCCGGCCGGGAGTTCCGCACCCTCCCCTCAACCAGCAGCATATTCGTCATTGTATTGACCTGCAGCATGCGCACCCAGCGCTAGTCCTCCAGTAACGGCCACAGCGAAGCGAGAAACTGCCGTGGCGAGTGGCTGTTGCCCATCTGGCACAACGCCATACTATGCCCGGGCGGCAATTGTTGGGCGCAGCGGCGGTCCGCCGCGCGCAAGGCCACGTCCGTGCCAAGCAGCCGGTCCACCAGCATCACAATCAGTACCGCATCCGTAAGCGTCATCGAACGCGTGCCCCACTCTGCCAAGACCGGGCAGTGTAGCCGCACACCCGCCCAGCGCCAGCCCTGCCTTATCCGATGCGGGCAGTTTCGCGATTGCCCTGCCATGCAAAAGGCCAAACGGGTAAAGGGTATGGGGCACGGGCATCAAGGGACGGGGGGACAAGGGTAAGAGGCCTACCCGAAAAGGCAAAAGGAACCCCGGGGGCGGGCAGCGGAGGAAGGTCATGAAGCGTCTGTGGTTCACGCGGCAAAAGGTCGAGCCTGCCACTCCTGCGACGCCCGCCGTTCCGGACGGCTACCTGGAACCGCTGAGCGCCAAGGCGCTGCTGGGCGCCGAACACCGCCAGCGCCTGCTCGCGCGGATCTGGCAGTACACCGCGCTGTCGCCCGCACAGTTCCAGCCGCTGTACCTGGGGCCCCTGCAGCGCTACGCCCGCTACGTGCAGCTGTTGCCTGCCAGCGAAAGCCATCACCACGCCTACCCCGGCGGCATGCTCGACCATGGCCTGGAACTGGTCGCCTGCAGCCTTAAGCTGCGTCAGTCCTACCTGCTACCCAGTGGCGCCGCCCCCGAAGACCAGGCCGCCCAGGCCGATGCCTGGAGCGCGGGCATCGCCTACGGGGCGTTGCTGCACGACATCGGCAAGCTGGCCGTGGACCTGGAGGTCGAAGGCCTCGATGGCCAGACCTGGCATCCCTGGCAGGGCCCGCTGGAGCAGCCCTACCGCTGCCGCTATCGCCCCGGCCGCGACTACCACCTGCACGGCGCCGCGGCGGGGCTGCTGTACACCCGTATCCTCGACACCCCCCTGCTCGATTGGCTCAGCCAGTACCCACCGCTGTGGAGCGCCCTGCTCTATCTGCTGGCCAACCACTACGAGCACGCCGGCCTGCTCGGCGAACTGGTGCTGCAGGCGGACCGCATCTCCACCGCGCAGAACATCGGCGCCAACCCGGCCAAAGCGTCGCAGGCCCCGGTGCACAGCTTGCAGCACCACCTGCTGATGGGCCTGCGCCACCTGGTCAAGCATCAGTTCAAGCTCAACCAGCCCGGGGCCGCCGGCTGGCTCACCGACCAGGCCTTGTGGCTGGTGAGCAAGACCGCCACCGACCAGTTGCGCGCCTACCTGCTGGCGCAAGCGGTGGACGGCATTCCGTCGTCCAATATCGCCCTGTTCGATGAACTGCAATCGCACGGTCTGGTCGAGGCGACCGCCGCCAACAAGGCGATCTGGAGCGCCACGGTCACCGACGGCGACTGGCAGCAACGCTTTTCCTTCCTGCGCCTGCAGCCGGCCTTGATCTGGGCCGATGAGGTGCGCCCCGAGCCCTTCAGCGGGACCGTCGACGTCGTCAACGCCGAACAGCACGACAGCCAACCAGGTGGGCCAGACGCCACAACGGATACCGCAGCGGCCCCTAACACCACCACGCGCAACGGCTGCGCAGCACCGCCCGTCCCTCCGGACCCAGCGGACCCAGCGGACCCAGCATGCGTTACCCCTTCCGAGGCTGACGCCGCTGACTACCTCAGCACCTTGTTGGACTGGATTGAACCGGTTGCACCGCCTGCAGCCCCCGAGCAGGAACCCACAACGTCCGCCCCGCCGCCCAGCGAAACCAATATCCCCAACAACCTGGGCGAACACTTCGTGAACTGGCTGCGTGCGGGAATAACGGACCACAGGCTGATCATCAACGACAGCCGGGCCAAGGTGCACACGGTCAACGGCACCTTCTTCCTGGTCACCCCAGGTATCTTCCAATCGTTCGCCCAGGAGCACCCGCCCCGGCATCCCTCAACAGATAACGTCGAACACTGGCTGTCGGTACAGAAGGCCTTCGAGAAACTCAACCTCCACCAGCGCAGTGCCAACGGCCAGAATATCTGGGTCTGCCGCGTGCAAGGCCCGCGCAAGAGCGCTGAGTTGAATGGCTACCTGCTCAGTGCCGCAACGGTGATTGCGGAGCAACTACCGGCGAACAATCCATTTCTCACTTTAAAATAAAGAACTATGTTATCGCCGAGCAAAGCTTCCTTCACCTTTTCGAGGATGGACGGCAACACCACTTTGGTGCTAGCCCTAGGCTGTCCGGTACCGGTTTAGGGGCTATGCCTATGGTGGGTTGCCATCAAGAATGTAGCGCTACATAATTCCAACAAATTCGCATCGATGGCACCTGAGTTTGATGCTAATGTGAAGGTGCTGATAGGTAACAACGAGACTAGTAAGGCAGCGTTCTACTAGCCCTAGATCTCGCGCTGAGTGCGAGCCGGATCTGAGGTGAAATCATTGGCTACGCATTTATTCTGTCCCAGTCTGCCGCTCATGCTTTCTTGGGTGCCCCATTACATTCGGCCGGTTTAAAATCCACGCGATACCGCAAGAACAGCGTTCAACTTTATCACTTGAGGAAGACCAGGAATAACTCATGGAAGAACATTTAATCAGCGCCCTTTCCCAGTCGCTGAAGTCGTTTCAGAAGGTCATAGGATTTTTCGCAGTTGCTGGGACGCTCATCAGCATTTGGGGTCATACACGCTCGACGCAAGTATTGCGAGATCGCATCCACGACAAAATAGGTACGCGACGGAAATTTAACGACCTCCGCCTACAGAAGCAAGCCGAGCTAGAAGATGATCTTAACTCTTTCAATATCAGGTATCGACTTGGAATAAAAACAACAAAAGCCATGTTCGATATTCATATGTGGTCGAAGATCTATGACATCAACCTCCACGATGCGCGGAGAGCTCGCCCACATTTCCATCCAGAAACACTTCACCTTAACATTCCAGAGAGGCGTCGCTCTTGGCTTAAGAAAATAGCAAAAATTTGCCTGTTTGTTTTCGCATTGTTCGGGCTTGCCACAGCGGCCAATCCATTCGCACTTATTACTGTAAAGAAAACTCAAACTCTTATGTGGGTAACCAGTGACACAGCGCTCTCTTTCAATCCGCCAGCGTTTGGTCTCAACTCGGCCTCCGGCCATTGGAAGCTGGATAGACAAGTATGCCTACTCGTGAAGTCACAGTATCCATTCCAAGACCCTTGGGATAAAAAAGTGTCCTGTGACCTGATTTCGGGTCGTCATGATGACTACATCGCCTCAGCCGTAGATATGCAACGATTTGGTGGCTTTTGCGTTTTAGTCATGGCGACCACAGTTGGCTTTGGATACTGGGAGGATAGGCGTAGAATCAAGTACGCAAAGCTACTGCGTGCTAAAATTGACGCGGCAGCACCTTGAGTTGCTCGTCATTTAATTAAGATAGGCAAGCAGAAAAAAATGGCTAGCAGATTTACTGCTAGCCATTATGGTGAGCTGGGCATGGCCTCGTCTCATTACTCGGGATCGTCGGCCTCCAAAAGGGCGGCGATGACGTCCTCAATCGGGATATACATCGGAGTACTACCGGCGGGGCCTGGCCCTTCAAGTGCGGCGAACCCAAACATCTCAGAGTAAAACGTTTCCTTGCCAGGGGCTGCATCAAGGTAAACGCCCTTCAACGGTATCGTTTTGTGCACGGTAACTGCTTTGGTGAACGCTTCCAGCATCAGGTCTGTGCCAAGCCCACGACCTTGATGGCGCTCATCAACAGCGATCATGATGACCTTCGCCACAGGAAGCTGTGGAGGCTGGTTTCCTTTAGTGAATGTCTTCACCCGGGTCTTATCTAAGATCGCAAAACCCACCGTCATGAAGCCGATGAGTTCTTGTGTCTCATCAAACATGCCGGTTGCGTGAAGATTCTCAGACTGAATCGCACGTTTGAGATTGCCCGAATTTACATATTTGTCGAGGATAGAGTCCCCGCAACTAAATTTCTTCGGAAGTTTTACATCCTCCAACGCATCATTGAGATTCACCTGGGCGTATGTTAGGTCTGGATCGTTCATTTTTACTCCTCAATAGTTTTACTAGATTTTTATGGGCTTTCGGGGCTTCGGAGCTTGCTCGACTTAGTTCGTGCGCTCGAGCAAAGGCTTTCTCCGAAAGTTCAATTCGTTGGTATGTTTCCATAACTGCTTCAGCTTTTTCGAAAGCCGATGCCAATATGAAAGAGGTCATATCCAAACCGGAAATTGTCGCTGCCTTACGTATAAATTCTTTTGCGAATTCTGTGGTTTTAAGATCAAGTCTTGCAGTTTTTGCACCCTGTAGTGTCTCTGCTACAAAAGACATAGTGCTTTCCTCTGTGTGTATCGATATATAAAGTGATGCGCTTCCTTCTTCTGGTTTACGTCCAGCTCTCTACGAGCTGAGCTCCTTCTTGGGTAGTTTCCATTACGACTCCTTCGTGGTTAATAGCATCTGTGGTTGAGTATCGGCTTTGTTTACTCGTCAATTTCATACGTACATCAGCCGTACAAGGCATACGATAGCGCTAGGTTGGAGGGTTGTCAATAGGTACGGGTAATGTACGTACGAAAGTGCTGGCGCTTTGCTCCCCGTCCGGCTAGGCTCGTGGCTACGAGCCTAGCCGGACGGGGAGCAAGTGGGGAGAATGGTAGTGAGGGGGTGGATAAAACTCATTGTCAGAGCGGCCCTTAAGCCTCAAAGCTCCAGTGCGACGTACGTGCAAAAAAAAGAGGCGAACACTAAGCTCGCCTCACATTCGGGTACCAAAGGCGCAGAGGATCCTTCAGCGATTCGTGATCAACGAAACGGTCCGAACCAGCTTTAGCTCCGAACCCGCAGAAAGCGGTGGGACTTAGGCCGATGCATTACTGGGTATCCACCCTCCTCGGCCAATCTCTTGGTATCAGCGCGTCCCCGGACTGCTTGTTCCAGCGTTTGCGGGTTGCAGCGACGTAACGGGAGTCGTCCGCGAAGTAGGCGTGCTCGATCAGCAGCACTTGGAGCCCTTGCTGCGCTGCTGTCTCATTGAACAGGAAGTTCAAGTGCCGGCGCACCGCCAAGATCTCTTCGTTCTCTCCAATATTCGTTTCGTCATCCCCGCGCTGCGGGTAGTAAGGACGGCTGATTTGGTCGAAGGCGAGAAAACCAGGTACCGGGGCGTGGATTTCCTTCAGGTACTTCTGGAGCGCGAAAGACAACGCGATGTGGATTGCCAAATAATTTTCATCCGATCCCGCGTCTGGTAGCCGCAACACTGCCCCGGAATCCTTCTCGATAATCGCGACTGCCGGAGGCTTGGACGAAAACTCCAAGTCAGCACCGATGCAAGGTTCACCGGTGGGTAATTTGCCGAACGCCTCCGACAAGTACTGGGATACCTTACGCTCAGCACGAGAGAGCAGTACTTTCTTGGCCTCACTGTCAACGAGCGCTTCCAGCCCCTGGATCTGATCACGCAACACGTTCAGATCAGGGCCGGGCTGAGGCGTTACCGGGTTCATCTCAATGAACTGGGACACCTTGCCCAACAGGTGGGTGTGATACTGGGCCAGGCTGTCCAGTCGCTTGATTTCGTCACTCTGCCGAACCCACGTTTTGATGCGCTCATCGACCTCGTTGAGTTTGAGGTTCAGCCGAGAGAGCTCGATCTGCAACGAATCCTCATGCTCCACCAGGCGTGGCCGCACGTGCTCCACTGCCACGCTTTCCGCCCGAATGATGCTCATTGAGTGACGGATAGCCTCGGATATCGCAGCCCCGCGCTCAGTGGGAGTTTCGCATACGGGACAGACCTGGCTTACTGGTTGGAGGTGCTCCGCGATTTTCAGCTTGTCATATTGACGCCGCACGGCCCCCTCAAAGCCACTCATATCCTGCAAAGCAGTCCGGGTCGCACGCGACTTACGACGTGCCCTTTCAATGTCGGACAGCAAGCTACGCCGCTGCGTATACAGATTGGAGAGTTCGATCTCATTTGGATTCTTGGCAGAGCTGGCCTTGAGCTGCTTGAGCCGCGCCAACGCGAAGTGAAGATCACTTTCGGAGGCGGTGTCCAATGGAAGGTCGCACAGGCCGCTGCGGTGGGCATCCAGAAGCAGCCGCATCGCATGTTTCCTGTAATCGGTGCCCGCAGCTTGGCGAGTGCGCAACTGTCGATCTTCACGCTCAAGCTTTTTGCGAAGCTCACGCAGCCTGCGCTCCTGCAGCACGGTATCCTCGGTTACAACCCCCAGGAAGTAGGGCATCGTTTCGATGATCGCCGGAGCCTCATCAGCCTTATCCAGCCCATGTAGCAAGGCAGTTTCGTTATAGATGACATCCTTGGGGACGAACATGTAGGCCGTTGAATGACGTACCGTTGGCCGCCACTTACGCGCCGTCTTGTCATCGGAAGCATCCGGCACTCCACCGATGCCAAATGCGCGTTCAATGAAGGACTTGCCAGCCTCAAGCGTCGTCGCGCCCTCGAATCGCTCCACGGTGTTCGGGATGGGAAGGTCGCGCCCGGCACTCACGAACATTCGGGTACTTGTCCCCTGCCCCACGGGCGGGATGAGCCTTCCGGTGATCATCTGAGCGTCACCCAACACCCACTTCACCCCCACGGCAACGCTGTGACGCTTGACGTGAGCTGCAAGCTCACACTTGCTTGAACCCAAGCAATAGTCGATGGCCTTGATCAAAGTAGACTTACCGGTACCGGACGCACCGGTAAAGATATTTACCTCACCGGGCTTCAGATCGAGGATGCGAATACGTCCGCCTTCGCCAATGAAGAAAATGCTTGAAATGTTCCAGCGGCTCATAACTCCAGCCCCATCATGTCGAATACCGTCTTTGTTGAGCCTGCCAAAGCAAGCCAGCTGCCCAGCCGGTCGATGTTCTTAAAAGTTTGCTGCGTGTTCTCACTCAGCTGTTTAGTGAGATGCTTTGGCGCGGCGGACAAACCAGGAATCACTCGGCCTGCGTCACTGATCGTCAGGAGCTGGCTCAAACAGGCAAACCGAATCGCCTCTGTCACGATATCCAGAGAACCATTCACGCGATCCGCCAATCGGATCTGAATACCCGGACTTCGCCTAAGCCATTCCAGCAAACCTGTCCGGCGGTCGGTACCACCGAACGTGGCCGCCAGGTCGCCAGACAACGCCAGCGGCAGGGCTGCGTAACAAAGAACAAAATCTGGATCGACCCCTGCGCGAGAACGGTAAGCCTCCACGAAGGAGGCCAACAGCGCAGCGCAATAGGCGGGATTGGTTTCGGCAAAAATGTCATGAGCGATGGGCATGCTCTACTCCTTGAGTCGCGAGCGGTATTGCGCGTGCCAGCCCACCTGCAGGTCGATAGCCAGTACCTGGTAGGTGCCTCGAACGTAGTAGTGCCCTTGCCAACTGGGGGCAATAGGCTCGACCTGGTTAGGTGCTAAATCGTGAGTCCACCGTAAAAGCTCCAGCCCCTTGGCCCGCTTTTGTGCGTCGTCCAGATCGTCGCAGACCTCGACCATTTGCTCATGCCGGTCTGACCAAAACTCGATGAGCTTGGTGTCGTAACCTGCAATCTTCGAACGCATTTGGGGGTTGTCGATGATCCACTTCGACCGCTGTTCCTTCGCGCGCCATTGCTCGCGAACAGCCTTCGTCACGTCCGATGGTCTTCCCTCGACCAACGCTATCTGGCGGTACAACATGCCGTCCGCCTCATAGTCCTCAGGGTGCATCTCCGAGTCGAAGTCGGCTACGAGCCTGTCTTCTTCCAACTGTGCGATGATTGAAGAAATGGAGTGTTCCATCTCACTTCGATGGATGACCCGAGGGCGCTTATCGCACAGCGTGTAGACGACTTGCTGATCCCACCATGCCAACAAGCGCTCTGCGGCCTTACCGCGGTGTTCCTTGGGTAGCAGATGCAGCCGCTTGGAGACTGCTTCTGGGATTCGATCGATAGTGATGCTGTCCTGCTGAATGCAAATTCGTCGTAGTAGACTCAACCTTAGCGAAGGATCGAGAGCCAGGAACGCCTCACAGCCTTGGGCCCGTGCCGCATGGGGGAGGTTGGTCTTAGCAACCTTTGCACTGGCGCGCTCGTCAAGCACCCGGGTGGCCTCTTCCACCATCGCCTTGAGCAGCGAATCGCGATCCGTTTTCGAATCGCATAGCGCCACCAACGGGGACTTGTCTGGTACCTTCCCTACCGAAACGAGGTGAAAGGTCGTATCGGCCAGAGAGACCAGCGGTAAGGCATCAATCCATACCTTAATCGTCTTCCACAGCGATACGGAAGCTAGCGTTACTGGCGGGGGATTGTCTTGCACGGAATGCTTGAGCTGAAAGAGCAGGGTCTGTCCGTTAGCCCTGAGCTCCACATCGTCCAGTCTCTCCACGGCCACACCAACTTCATCACCGCTGTGGGACATCAGAGTCAGCAGAGCAAACTGACTTTGATAGTAAAATCCCAAGGCGGCCGGCGTCGCGTCGTGAACCGTGTTTGATTCTGCATTATTCATCACCCGAACCATTGCCTCGCAACATGTGATCCAATTTTCAGCGCTGCAATGATAACAGAGTGCCATCCTCGAAAAACAGACGACCGCACACTGTACCTTGCGTCACAGATGGGAGGGCTTGCCCCTCAGGCCTGCCGAGGAAAAGGGTTCTGCATTCATAGTCGACATGCAGGACTAAAGCTTTTGTTCATTTGGCGACTCATCGCTTTGGCTTCAAAATGAAGGCCCTGGGAAGCCGCAGACGTGGTGACGCCCTCCCCCCACAGCCGCCCGTAAGCACTTGGTGTGAAGGTGTTTATGCGTTACCGAACCTAGTGCCCTCCAGAAGCCTCGGCCTGGTTCAAGAGCGGCTTCCCCTGTAGGAGCCTTTCGATGTTATCGACGACCTGCTCAGCGACAACTTCATCGTCGCCGTCGAGCCGGCTTGATCCACTGAATGCTTCCCTGCGTGCACCGAGCAGAGGTGAGATCTGTTTCGGTGGCGCAATCCGGATGCACCTCATGTCGTGTCTACCAGCACGTTGGCCATATCGTCGATCTGCCGCGGTTTTGAGCCAAATCGTTAGCTGGGGCCTTACTTTTCTGCGAGCCCGCTCGACCGTCCTTCAAGCGTGACTCGACTTGGATGGGATACTCTTCGCCCATCGGCTGCCGATCAAAAAAGCCGGCGACTCCCACCGTGTTGGTGCTCGGTGCGCTTGGGGGGATGCCGGATGTGGCCGGCTAAACTACTCATAATAACAAGACTCCAATCAAGGCTAACCTCCATGCTGAGAACAAATGAAGCGGTGCCCTTGGCGAGCACCATCCTCGTGTCTAAGGTAAGCATCGACTATTCATGGCAATGGCAGAGTCGAACGCCACCAATTCAGCCACAAGCTCCAACGGGTTCTCCTCTGGTATCCAATGGCCTGATCGCGGGATCACGGTGAAAGTTACAGACTGAGCGAGCTCCTTCATCATGCCCTCCATGATCGGAGCGAACGCGCTCGATTTTCCAGAGATCGCCAGCACAAGGATACGGAGCAAGCCTTCCTCAGCCAGCAGCTTTCGGTTTGCAGCCGCATCCGTCTTGAACGTTCTATAGAGTTCAAATCCAGCCCGCATCCCCCCTGGACCTTGAAAACAAGCGAAATATTCAGATTTGGTCGCTGTACCAATGGCGCCGGCGTCGCAAGCAATCGTGCCAAATGCGTTCCAGACAAAAGGCATTTCGCCCTCTCGTAAGCCCCTCAGGAATGTCTGGGACCTGGTGGAAATGGAAATGCCACACGCGCTGTGTGCATGTACCCAATATTGCGCTCGCGTGTCCCTCTCTTCATCACCATATGAGTAGAATTCACTATCTCGCCCAAAACTGCATCTACGGTCCTTGATCACCTCCGAGAAGCGACGACGCTCGCCCCGCCTTTTCCAGCCGAGCCTCTGAATGCACTGCATGATCCTAACCGGCCTGGCGGTATCACACTGCAGGAACGCGCCTCCTCTCCAGGGCAAATCGCTATCCCACGTTTCGAACCGAGCAAGCCGCCTCACGCATTTATTCTGAGAAGAGTGGGTTGGAGGGAGAGCGTCCTCGCAGAGACTGAAAACCCCCTTACCCAGGAAATAACAAAGATCAACTAGGCCCCAGATGACCACCTGTCTGAAGAATTCAGCATCGCAAACGGGTTCTAGCGCGCCGCCAGGGTATGGGCCAAAGTATGGGCAGGGATCAAATGAGTAATTTTTTTACTTTTAAATCAGATAGATAGGAAACAAAAACGGCGCTCACGGGGCGCCGTTTTTCTGGTTCGCAGCGTACGCCTTAGTAGTAGGCGTTTTCTTTCTGCGAGTGGTCGGTCACGTCGCGCACGCCCTTGAGTTCCGGGATGCGCTCGAGCAGGGTGCGCTCGATGCCTTCCTTCAGGGTCACGTCGGCCTGGCCGCAGCCCTGGCAGCCGCCACCGAACTGCAGCACGGCGATGCCGTCCTCGACCACTTCGATCAGCGTCACCTGGCCGCCGTGGCTGGCCAGGCCGGGGTTGATCTCGGTCTGCAGGTAGTAGTTGATGCGCTCGTTGATCGGGCTGTCTTCATTGACCATCGGCACCTTGGCGTTCGGCGCCTTGATGGTCAGCTGGCCACCCATGCGGTCGGTGGCGTAGTCCACCACGGCATCTTCCAGGAACGGCACGCTGACCGCGTCCAGCCAGGCGGTGAAGTTCTTCAGGCCGATGGCGGTGTCTTCCGGCTTCTCTTCGCCCGGCTTGCAGTAGGCAATGCAAGTCTCGGCGTAGGTGGTGCCCGGCTGGGTGATGAAAATGCGAATGCCGATACCCGGGGTGTTCTGCTTTTCCAGCAGATCGGCCAGGTAATCGTGTGCCGCGTCGGTAATCGTTATGGCGCTCATGTAAGTTCCTCACAGACTTGCCGGCAGTTTACGCCAAACCGGGCGCGGCACAAAGTCCCAGTATTTTTGTCAGGTTATGGATGGGCGTTCCACCGGCGCCAGGCGCGCCTCCGCCCAGCCCTTCATGCGGCGGTACAGGCGGGTCTCGATCCACACGTAACTGGCCCACGAAGCCAGGGCGATGACCGGCACGCAAACGGCGAAAACCAGGTACGGATTGATGTTCAGGCGCTCGCTGGCGAACCAGCCGGTGTACAGCACCATCACGTGAATCAGGTACACCGAGTAGCTGCAGTCGCCCAGGGTCTTGAGCACGCGATTGCCCTTGAACCACGGCTCCATGGCCACGCAGGCCAGCACGATCAAGGCACTGGGCACGCCCCAGTTCAACAGCCGGTCGCTGGCCGGCAGGTTGTAGATGGCCACCAGCGAGGCGCCGATCACCAGCAGCGGCACCCACAGCGCCTGGGCGATCCAGCCGCGACGGTAGGCCCAGCCGATGGCGATGCCGAGCAGGAATTCATAGATGATGTTGTTGGCGTAGAAGCGGCTCAGCACCCCATAGTGGCTGACCATTTCGCACACCGCGAACAGCGCCAGGCCTACGACTAAAGGACGATGCCGCTTGGGCACCACGAACACCAGCGAGAACATCAGGTAGAAGAACATTTCGTAGTTCAGGGTCCAGCCGACGTTCAGCGTGGGGTACAGGCCGTAGCCGCCGGGGTTCTCCGATGGGATGAACAGCAGCGACAGAATGAAATGCGGCAGGTCCACCACCTGGTGCGGCATCTGCTGGCCGACGGCGACGATCATCAGCCCCATCAGCAGGGTGTAGAACCAGTACGCGGGGACGATGCGGATGGCGCGATTGAGCAGGAAACGCCCGGCGGGCATGTCCTTGTCCTGGGTGGAGAGGTAGATCACCAAGCCGCTGATGACGAAGAAAATGTCCACGCCCACGGCGCCGCGATCAACGAAGAATTGGCCGATGGGGCCGCTGGCATGGAAGTCGAAGAAAATCTGCATGAAGTGATGGCAGACAACCGTCCAGGCTGCCAGTGCCCGGAGGGCTTGAAGCGAAATCAGCATTGTTTACCGCCTATTTTGGAACCTGACCGTGCGCACTTTCGGTGCACTCTCAAAGGGTCGGACTTCAAAAAAGGGGCAAAGGTCATCCGGATTGACGGGCGGTCTGCACCATCCCCGGAGCAGCAACTGCCCTGAAATGGAGTCGCCTGCATCGCGGCCAAGGCCGGCTCCTACCACGGACGGCGTAGGAGCCGACTTTAGTCGCGATGCAGGCAACGCGATTTCAAGACGTTACAGGTTCTCGTAGCGGTTCATGTCCAGCACCCCCGCCTCCACCGGCTCGGTCTCCTGGATGTAGCGCGTCAGGTCATGGAAGAAATCCCAGAACTGCGGGTTGGTGCGGCGCACGCCCCAGCGCTCGACGATCTTGTCGAAGCTGGCCTGGTCCCTGGACTGCTGCATGGCATCGACGAACGCCGGCACCTGGTCGGCCGGCACGTTGAACATGAAGTTGGGGTAGCTGCTCAGCACGCCGGGCCACAGGGTCAGGGTGTCCAGCCCCGGGATGTAGCGGTAGGCCTCGCCCAGCAGGAACGCCACGTTGGTATGGGCGCGGTTGCGCAGCAGGCTATAGACCATGCGCCCGCTCTTGCCCTGGATGCGCAACATGGTGGCCTCGGGCATGCGCTCGATCACCGGCAGGCCGGCCTCGGGGCGCGAGACCAGGCGGCTCAGCGACTGCTCGACGTTCTTGAACTCCTCGCTGATGCCCTCGCGCGAGCAGTAGGCGCCGGTGCAACGGTTGATCGGGTCGGGGCTGGCGTTGAGGCTGCCGGCGCGCTGGATCAGCTTGAGGCCGAAATCACGCTTGGGGTCGTGCTCGCTGAGCTTCATGGCGCTAGGCGTGCTGGTGTCGATCTTCTGGTAATCGAGCCACATCTTCACCTTGCCGCTGTTCTGGTACCAGCTGTCCAGCAGCTTGCCGCGCTTGTCGGCCGGCATCAGGCGCAGGAAGTTGATTTCCGCGCCGTTGCGGATCAGGTCGAAGTACAGCCGGGTCTGCGCCTGGTGGGCGACGTTGCCGTAGACGTCGAAGTTCACCGCCAGCTGGTAATAGGTGCGCTCCAACAGCGGGTAGTCGAACAGCCACATCGTGGTCGGCACGTCGCCGATCAGGCCCTTGTTCACCGAGGCGCTGTCGAAGTGGCGAAAGATGGTCAGCAGCGCGTTGTCGTTGCCGGCCCACAGGGTCGACCAGCTGGGCGGCGGCATGTCGGCGTAGGCGTCGCGGCGCAGGTCTTCATAGGCGTTGCGCTTGTCGCGGTAGGCCAGCCACAGCGACAAAATGCTGCCGACGTTGTCGTCCTGGCCCGGCATCTCCAGCAACGGCGTGGCCTTGGCGCGGTACACGGCGTCGGTGACGTAGCGGTCGTGGGCCGGCTCCTGGAACAGCGCCCAGAAGTGGTCGCGGATCACGTCGGTGGCGATCTGCCCGCGGCACACCGGGCCACGAATGAAGGTGCGCACGAAGTATTCGGCGTTATCCAGCATGAACTGGTAGCGCGCCACTGCCGGGATGGCCTGGAAGGTCTCGAACGGGTTGGCGCGGTGGCGCGGGCCGTAGCCGGGCAACGAGGTGGCGTGCCAGTCGCCGCTGTAGAACAGCTGCTTGACCCGCGCCAGCTTGGCCGGGCCCATGGGGTAAGTGATGTGGGTCTTGTGCACGATCACGCCCTGCACCGCCATCAGCCGGTAATAGAAGACGGCGCCGGGGTCGTCGTCGGGGCGGCGGGTGGCGATCAGGTCGATGGGCTTGCCGCTGGGCGTGCGCGAGCGCACCCACTGGAAGTAGTGACCAGGCTCGCCGCCAACGAAATAGATGTGCGCCAGGAACAGGTGTTCATACAGCCAGCGGGCCACCAGGGCCTCGGTGGAACCGGGACGGTTGAGCAGCGCTTCCCACTCGGCGATCTGCGCGGCCTCTTTCGGGCTGGCCTTCACGGCCTGCTGGTCGACCGGCGCGCCGGCGGCGATCCAGCGCTGCACGGTGGCGTACTGGGCGTCGGTGAGGCCGGTGACGCCCAGGGGCATGCCTTCGTGCACGTGGGCAGCGGCGTAGGCGTCGAACTCGCCGGGCATGGGGCACATGTTGGTGCGGTTCAGGCCCAGCATGATGTTGTCCGGCAGCTTGGAATTGGCCGGCAGCGGGTTCTTGTGCCCCAACTCCAGCATGCGCGCCATCAGCGCGGCCTGGCTGCCCTGGGCGTCGAGCACCGAATAGAAGCCCTTGCGGCGCCACGCTTCCTCGCCCTGGGCGTCATAGAAGATCCGCGACGGCGCCACGGCCGTGCTGCGGTCGCCCTGGTACACCGGCACCTTGCTGGCGCCACGGGTGGCGCCTTCGGCGCTGCCCAGGTTGAGCTGGCAGGCGGCGTCGTTGCAGGCGTGGCAGGCCACGCACTTTTCGGTGAGGATAGGCTGGATGTCACGGGTGTACGAAATCGCCGGGCTGGCGACGGGGGCTTGCGCGTGGGCAGTCAGGCAGGCAAAAAAGATGACTGCGGCGGCAAGGAGGCGATGCACCATGTGGCGGTGTCCTGATTGTGTAATAGCAGTGGCAATTCTACCTGTGGCGGCGCCCCTTCAACATGAGCCGAATTCATGTAAAAGGTAGAAGCGTTTAAAAGCGCGCAGGTTTGTTATGATTTCGCACCTTATCTATCCGCTTTCTTTTTGTTTTTGTCCTGACAGGTAGCCCTATGTCTGACCGCAGCGCTCGTCTCCAAGCACTTCAGCAAGCCCTCAAAGAGCGCATCCTGATTCTCGATGGCGGCATGGGCACTATGATCCAAAGCTACCGCCTGGAGGAAGCCGACTATCGTGGTACGCGCTTCGCCGACTGGCCCAGCGACGTCAAGGGCAACAACGACCTGCTGCTGCTGAGCCGCCCGGACGTGATCGCCGCCATCGAGAAGGCCTACCTGGACGCCGGCGCCGACATCCTCGAAACCAACACCTTCAACGCCACCCAGGTGTCCCAGGCCGACTACGGCATGGAATCGCTGGTGTACGAGCTGAACGTGGAAGGCGCGCGCATCGCCCGTGAAGTGGCCGACGCCAAGACCCTGGAAACCCCGCACAAGCCGCGCTTCGTCGCTGGCGTGCTCGGCCCTACCAGCCGCACCTGCTCGATTTCCCCGGACGTGAATGACCCCGGCTACCGCAACGTCACCTTCGACGAGCTGGTGGAAAACTACACCGAGGCCACCGAAGGCCTGATCGAGGGCGGCGCCGACCTGATCCTGATCGAGACCATCTTCGACACCCTCAACGCCAAGGCGGCGATCTTCGCCGTGCAGGGCGTGTTCGAGAAAATCGGCTTCGAACTGCCGATCATGATCTCCGGCACCATCACCGACGCCTCGGGCCGCACCCTGTCGGGCCAGACCACCGAGGCCTTCTGGAACTCGGTGCGCCACGCCAACCCGATCTCGGTGGGCCTCAACTGCGCCCTGGGCGCCAAGGACCTGCGGCCGTACCTGGAAGAGCTGTCGACCAAGGCCGGCACCCACGTCTCCGCGCACCCCAACGCCGGCCTGCCGAACGCCTTCGGCGAGTACGACGAGACCCCGGCCGAGATGGCCGTGGTGGTCGAGGAGTTCGCTGCCAGCGGCTTCCTGAACATCATCGGCGGTTGCTGCGGCACCACCCCGGGCCATATCCAGGCCATCGCCGAGGCCGTGGCCAAGCACCAGCCGCGCGCCATTCCGGAGATTCCGCGGGCCTGCCGCCTGTCGGGCCTGGAGCCGTTCACCATCGATCGCAACTCGCTGTTCGTCAACGTCGGCGAGCGCACCAACATCACCGGCTCCGCCAAGTTCGCCCGCCTGATCCGCGAGGAGAACTACACCGAGGCGCTGGAAGTGGCCCTGCAACAGGTTGAAGCCGGCGCCCAGGTGATCGACATCAACATGGACGAGGGCATGCTGGACTCGAAGAAGGCCATGGTCACCTTCCTCAACATGATCGCCGGCGAGCCGGACATCTCCCGCGTGCCGATCATGATCGACTCCTCCAAGTGGGAAGTGATCGAAGCCGGCCTCAAGTGCATCCAGGGCAAGGGCATCGTCAACTCCATCAGCATGAAGGAAGGCGAAGCGGCCTTCATTCATCACGCCAAGCTGTGCAAGCGCTACGGCGCCGCCGTGGTGGTGATGGCCTTCGACGAAGCCGGCCAGGCCGACACCGAGGCGCGCAAGAAAGAGATCTGCAAGCGCAGCTACGACATCCTGGTGGACGTGGTGGGCTTCCCGCCGGAAGACATCATCTTCGACCCGAACATCTTCGCGGTGGCCACCGGCATCGAGGAGCACAACAACTACGCCGTCGACTTCATCAACGCCTGCGCCTTCATCCGTGACGAGCTGCCCTATGCCCTGAGCAGCGGCGGCGTGTCCAACGTGTCGTTCTCGTTCCGTGGCAACAACCCGGTGCGCGAGGCGATTCACTCGGTGTTCCTGCTGTACGCGATCCGCAATGGCCTGACCATGGGTATCGTCAACGCCGGCCAGCTGGAAATCTACGACCAGATCCCGCAGGAACTGCGCGACGCCGTGGAAGACGTGGTGCTCAACCGCACCCCGGAAGGCACCGACGCCCTGCTGGCCATCGCCGACAAGTACAAGGGCGACGGCAGCGTCAAGGAAGCCGAGACCGAAGAGTGGCGCACCTGGGACGTCAACAAGCGCCTGGAACACGCGCTGGTCAAGGGCATCACCACCCACATCGTCGAAGACACCGAGCTGTCGCGCCAGTCGTTCAAGCGCCCGATCGAGGTGATCGAGGGCCCGCTGATGTCGGGCATGAACATCGTCGGCGACCTGTTCGGCTCCGGCAAGATGTTCCTGCCGCAGGTGGTCAAGTCCGCCCGCGTGATGAAACAGGCGGTGGCGCACCTGATCCCGTTCATCGAAGCGGAAAAGGGCGACAAGCCCGAAGCCAAGGGCAAGATCCTGATGGCCACGGTGAAGGGCGACGTGCACGACATCGGCAAGAACATCGTCGGCGTGGTGCTGGGTTGCAACGGCTATGACATCGTCGACCTGGGCGTAATGGTGCCGGCAGAACGCATTCTGCAAGTGGCCAAGGAAGAGAAGTGCGACATCATCGGCCTGTCCGGGCTGATCACGCCGTCGCTGGACGAGATGGTGCACGTGGCCCGCGAGATGCAGCGCCAGGGCTTCCACCTGCCGCTGATGATCGGTGGCGCCACCACCTCCAAGGCGCACACCGCGGTGAAGATCGAGCCCAAGTACAGCAACGACGCCGTGGTCTACGTCACCGACGCCTCGCGCGCCGTGGGCGTGGCCACCCAGCTGCTGTCCAAGGAACTCAAGCCCGGCTTCGTCGAGCGCACCCGCCTGGACTACGTGGACGTGCGCGAGCGCACCGCCAACCGCAGCGCGCGCACCGAGCGCCTGAGCTACGAACAGGCCATCGCCGCCAAGGCCACCTTCGACTGGGCCAGCTACCAGCCGGTCAAGCCGACCTTCACCGGTGCCAAGGTGCTGGATGACATCGACCTCAACGTGCTGGCCGAATACATCGACTGGACGCCGTTCTTCATCTCCTGGGACCTGGCCGGCAAGTTCCCGCGCATCCTCACAGACGAGGTGGTGGGCGAAGCGGCCACGGCCCTGTACGAGGACGCCAAGGTGATGCTGCGCAAGCTGATCGACGAGAAGCTGATCAGCGCCCGCGCGGTGTTCGGCTTCTGGCCAGCCAACCAGGTGGACCACGACGACATCGAAGTGTACGCCGACGACGGCCGCGCCCTGGCACGCCTGCACCACCTGCGCCAGCAGACCATCAAGCCCGACGGCAAGCCGAACTTCAGCCTGGCTGACTTCGTCGCGCCCAAGGACAGCGGCGTGACCGACTACGTGGGGGGCTTCATCACCACCGCCGGCATCGGCGCCGAGGAAGTGGCCAAGGCCTACCAGGACAAGGGCGACGACTACAACTCGATCATGGTCAAGGCCTTGGCCGACCGCCTGGCCGAGGCCTGCGCCGAGTGGCTGCACCAGCAGGTGCGCAAGGAGCACTGGGGCTACGACAAGGACGAGGCGCTGGACAACGAGGCGCTGATCAAGGAGCAGTACAAGGGTATCCGCCCTGCCCCGGGCTACCCGGCCTGCCCGGATCACACCGAGAAAGGCACCCTGTTCGAGCTGCTGGACCACAACGGCCAGAGCGGCGTGACACTGACCGAGCACTTCGCCATGTTCCCGGCGGCGGCCGTCAGCGGCTGGTACTTCGCCCACCCGCAGGCGCAGTACTTCGCCGTGGGCAAGGTCGACAAGGACCAGGTGCAGGCGTACAGCGCGCGCAAGCGCCAGGACCTGACCATCAGCGAACGCTGGCTGTCGCCGAACCTGGGCTACGACGCGTAAGCCCTGCTCCCCTGTAGCAGCTGCTACAGGTGTGGGAGCTGGCTTGCCAGCGAGCTGTTGAGGCCCTAAAAGCTCGCTGGCAAGCCAGCTCCCACAGGAGAGTTGCTGCTACGCTTGGGCATATCCGTCCGGGAATGCCCGTCATGGCCGACTCCAAGCCCCCTACCCTCTGGCAGATGCTGCACAGCATCATCGCTGCCGCCTTCGGCGTGCAGAGCCACAAGAACCGCGAACGCGACTTCACCCACGGCAAGCCTGCGCACTTCATTGCGCTGGGCATCGTCTGCACGGCGGTGTTCGCATTGGCGTTGTTCGGCCTGGTAAAGCTGGTCATCCACCTGGCCACGTAGCAGCGGCCGCCAGGCCGCGTCCGGGGCCTGACGCCGCCTGGCGGCAGCTGCTACGGGGAAGTTACTGGTGGCTGACCCAGAACACGGCGGCAGAAACAACGAGGATAATCAAAAACAGAATCGCCCAGGCATCGACGCTGCTGTCGGGTTTGCGGCTTTTCACGGGGTTGCTCATGGTGCGTTCGCCTCTTTATGATTTTTATCAGGACGCTTGTGCAGTAAAGTTCAGCCTTGCCCCCACGGCAAGTAAGGACTTGAGACTAAAGTACTAAGGTTAGTACTTTTGGTTCTTTCCTTATATTCAAACATCACTTTTGCGCATAACCCGAAACTGGTATCTTTCGTCGGCTCCGCTGGGAGTGCGCGGCCGTGCGCGCAGATTTGCTGTAAGCAGCCTGAGAACAGGACACCTATGTACGTTTACGACGAGTACGATCAACGGATCATCGAGGACCGCGTCAAGCAGTTCCGTGACCAGACCCGACGCTACCTGGCCGGGGAGCTCAGCGAAGAAGAGTTCCGCCCGCTGCGCCTGCAAAATGGCCTCTATATCCAACGCTTCGCGCCCATGCTGCGGGTGGCCGTGCCTTACGGCCAGCTGACCTCGCGCCAGACGCGCATGATGGCCAAGATCGCCCGCGACTACGACAAGGGCTACGCCCACATCAGTACTCGCCAGAACGTGCAGTTCAACTGGCCGGCGGTGGAAGACATCCCCGACATCCTGGCCGAGCTGGCCACCGTGCAGATGCACGCCATCCAGACCAGCGGCAACTGCCTGCGCAACGTCACCACCGACCAGTTCGCCGGCGTCGCCGCGGACGAGGTGATCGACCCGCGCCCATGGTGTGAAATCGTCCGCCAGTGGACCACCTTCCACCCTGAATTCGCCTACTTGCCGCGCAAGTTCAAGATCGCCGTCAACGGCGCCAGCAGCGACCGCGCCGCCATCGAAGTGCACGACATCGGCCTTGAGCCGGTGCACAACGAAGCCGGCGAACTGGGCTTCCGCGTGCTGGTGGGTGGCGGCCTGGGCCGTACCCCGGTGGTGGGTTCGTTCATCAACGAATTCCTGCCCTGGCAAGACCTGCTCAGCTACCTGGACGCCATCCTGCGCGTGTACAACCGCTATGGCCGCCGGGACAACAAGTACAAGGCGCGCATCAAGATCCTGGTCAAGGCCCTCACCCCCGAGGTGTTTGCCCAGAAGGTCGATGCCGAAATGGAACACCTGCGCGGCGGCAGCACCACGCTGACCGAAGCCGAACTGCAACGCGTGGCCAAGCACTTCGTCGACCCCGAGTACAAGGCACTGCCTGACTTCGCCGCCGAACTGAGCGCCCTCGATGCCGAGCACCCAGGCTTTGCCCGCTGGCGCGTGCGCAACACCCTGGCGCACAAGAAGCCCGGCTACGTGGCCGTGACCCTGTCGCTCAAGCCAACCGGCGTTGCCCCTGGCGACCTGACCGACAAGCAGCTGGACGCCGTCGCCGACCTGGCCGACCGCTACAGCTTCGGCCAGCTGCGCACCTCCCACGAGCAGAACATCATCCTCGCCGACGTCGAGCAGAGCCGTCTGCACGCACTGTGGCTGGAACTGCGCGAAGGTGGTTTCGCCACGCCGAACATCGGCCTGCTGACCGACATCATCTGCTGCCCGGGCGGCGACTTCTGCTCGCTGGCCAACGCCAAGTCGATCCCGATCGCCGAATCCATCCAGCGCCGCTTCGACGACCTGGACTACCTGTTCGACATCGGTGAGCTGGACCTGAACATCTCCGGCTGCATGAACGCCTGTGGTCACCACCACGTGGGCCACATCGGCATCCTGGGCGTGGACAAGAAAGGCGAGGAGTTCTACCAGGTGTCCCTGGGTGGCAGCGCCAGCCGCGACGCCAGCCTGGGCAAGATCCTCGGCCCTTCGTTCGCCCAGGAAGCCATGCCCGACGTGATCAGCAAGCTGATCGACGTCTACATCGAACAACGCACTGAAGATGAACGCTTCATCGACACCTACCAGCGCATCGGTATCGATCTGTTCAAGGAACGCGTCTATGCAGCGAATCATTAAGAACAACGCCGTCGTCGACGAAACCTGGCACCTGCTGCCCAAGGACGCGACGCTGGACGGCATCAGCAACTGCGACGACCTGATCGTGCCGCTGGCCCTGTGGCGCGAGCACGCTCACGCCCTCAAGGCCCGCGACGGCGGCCTGGGCGTGTGGCTGGACAGCGATGAAGAAGCCGAGGAAATCGGCGAGGACGTCGACCAGTTCCAGGTCATCGCGCTGAACTTCCCGGCCTTCACCGACGGGCGCAACTACTCCAACGCGCGCCTGCTGCGTGACCGCTACCAGTTCAAGGGTGAGCTGCGCGCCATTGGCGACGTGCTGCGCGACCAGTTGTTCTACCTGGCCCGTTGCGGCTTCGATGCCTTCGCCCTGCGCGCGGACAAAGACCCGTACGAGGCGCTGGAAAGCCTGAAAGACTTCTCGGTGACCTACCAGGCCGCCACTGACGAACCGCTGCCGCTGTTCCGTCGTCGCTAACCGCAACACCCCCGGTAGGAGCCGGCCTTGGCCGCGATGACGCCCGTAAGCGCACATCGCGGCCAAGGCCGGCTTTACCACAAGCGGACTTTTACCAGAACCGCTGCTGGCTGACCTTCTCCCACACCTTCCCCGCCACGTGCTCGACCGAATGGCTCGCCGCCAGGCCTACGCGTTCCTGCAGGCTTTTGCGCTCGGCGTAGTGCAGGTGGAACACCTCGGCCTGCTTGGCGCGCTCGGCCAGGTATTCGTCGCTGGTCTTGAGTTCGTCCACCAGCTGTTTCTCCAGCGCCGCCACGCCCAGCCACACTTCACCGGTGGCCACTTCGTCGATCGGCAACTGCGGGCGGTAACGGGCCACGAAGTTCTTGAACAGGCGGTGGGTGATGTCCAGGTCTTCCTGGAACTTCTCCCGGCCCTTCTCAGTGTTTTCGCCAAACACGGTCAGGGTGCGCTTGTATTCGCCGGCAGTCAGCACTTCGAAGTCGATGTCATGCTTCTTCAGCAGCTTGTTGACGTTGGGCAACTGCGCCACCACGCCAATCGAGCCGAGGATGGCGAACGGCGCGCTGATGATCTTCTCGCCGATGCACGCCATCATGTAGCCGCCGCTGGCGGCCACCTTGTCGATGCACACGGTCAGCGGCACGCCCGCCTGGCGGATGCGCGCCAGTTGCGAGCTGGCCAGGCCATAGCTGTGCACCATGCCGCCGCCGCTTTCCAGGCGCAGCACCACTTCGTCCTTGGCCGTGGCCAGGGTCAGCAGCGCGGTGATCTCGTGGCGCAGGCTCTCGGTGGCGGAGGCCTTGATGTCGCCGTCGAAGTCGAGCACGAACACCCGCGGCTTGGCCTCGGCTTTCTTCTTGCCCTTTTTCTCGGCCTTGGCTTCCTGCTTGCGCAGGGCCTTGAGCTGGTCCTTGTCCAGCAGGGTCGATTCCAGGCGCTCGCGCAGGCCCTTGTAGAAATCGTTGAGCTTGCTCACCTGCAACTGGCCGGCTGTCTTGCGGCGCCCCTTGCCGCGCTGGGCGGCGATGGCGGTCAACACCACGATGATCGCCAGGACCAGGGTGACGGTCTTGGCGAGAAAACTCGCGTACTCGGAGAGAAACTCCACGGGGGGTACCTCAAAGGCTTCAAAGGGTCATTCTACGGGGAGGATCTGGCGGGTGTCTAACTCTTGGAATCAGGTGGTCGCGACGCGAATCTTCGCTCGGACAATCAAAGGCGTACGAGGTGATCCCACAGGCATGGATTGGCCCGAAACAGACCGTAGGAGCCGACCTTGGTCGCGATGCGCCGCGCGGGCGGCGCGCGGTCTCGAGAGCGCCGACCACCCCCAAGACGTGCAGCCTGTCGGCACTGCCGTCGACGGAGGGTTCCAGAGGTGCCTGTCGATGTTGTGGTGGCGATCTCAAGATCGAGCGCCGCCCACGCGGCGCATCGCGAGCAAGCTCGGCTCCTACCGTTTGTTTCGGGCCAGTCATGCCCGTGGCATTGCCTTCGCCGCCTCTGATTGCCTGGCGTAGGGGCTGCAGAATGGCAATTCAAACAAGCGTATGTTTTTTCATTGACAGGCCCCCGGCATCCTCATAACCTCCAAGGCACTTTCAACGTACCGGGACGACGCGGACGTGGGCAGCATCTATCTGATTCGACATGGCCAGGCCAGCTTCGGCGCCGATGACTACGACGTGCTGTCGCCGCTGGGCATGCGCCAGGCGCAGGTCCTGGGCGCGCACCTGGCCGACCTGGGCCTGCACCTGGACCGCTGCGTGGCCGGCAGCCTGCGGCGCCAGCAGGCCACCGCGCACCTGGCGCTGGAAGCCATGGGCGTGGCCGACCTGGTGGTGGAGACCGACCCGGCCTTCAACGAATTCGACGCCGAGGCGGTGATCCGCGCGCTGCTGCCCGACCTGTTGCCCGACGAGCCCGAGGCGCTGCACATCCTGCGCAACGCGGCGCACAACCGCGGCGAGTTCCAGCGCCTGTTCGCGCTGCTGATGGGCCGCTGGCACGGCGGCCAGCACCCCACCCCGGAAACCGAAAGCTGGGCGGCCTTCGTCGCCCGCGTCGAGGCCGGCCTGCAGCGCCTGCTGGCCCAGGCCGGTAGCGGCACCAACATCGCCGTGTTCACCTCGGGCGGCACCATCGCCGCCCTGCTGCACCTGATTACCGGCGTGTCTGCCGCCCAGGCTTTCGAGCTGAACTGGCAGATCGTCAACACCTCGCTCAGCCAGCTGAAATTCCGCGGCCGCGAGGTAGCCCTGGCTTCCTTCAACAGTCACACTCACCTGCAACTGCTGAAGGCGCCGGAGTTCATTACCTACCGATGAGCCCGGCCCACTGCAATACCTGTCGTTAGCCCCATTGAGAAAAAGGATCGAAGCATGAGCACCCTAGAGAAAGCCCAAGAAGCAATGCAGGCCAAGTTCGACCCGTCCGCCGCTGCCGGCCTGGACCTGGTCTTCGGCTTCCGCATCGACGACACCAAGAACTTCTCGCTGGTGGTGAAGGACAAGACCTGCCAACTGCTGCAGGGCGAAAACCCTGACGCCCAGGTGACCCTGGTGATGGACGAGGAAACCCTGAAGGGCATCGTCAGCGGCGAGACCGACGGCATGCAGGCCTTCATGGGCGGCAAGCTGCGCGCCGAAGGCGACATGATGCTGGCGATGAAACTGAGCGAACTGTTTCCAGGCTGATACATCTCTGGTAACAAAAAAGCACCCGGCTCAATAGCCGGGTTCTTTTTGCCCGCCACAACCGCGTAGCAGCTGCCGCAGGCTGCGTCGCCCTCCAGCGCCTCACCCCGATATTCAGGGCGCAAAAAAGATCAGACGCCACCTGGCGGCAGCTGTTACGGGGCGCATTTCAATGCAAGGGCTTTGCCAATTGCGGAGATAAATTTTCGGGGAAAACTATCCAAAATGATGGCCCCTGTATTCAATAATAAGTCTCATTATGTTACAAGTTAGCATCCTTCTTAAGATTGTGGTGCGAAGTGCTGGTTCCATTTTTGATCATGCTGCGCGAAGGGATTGAAGCCGCGCTCATCGTTGGCATCATTGCCAGTTACCTGAAGCAGACCGGTCGCGGTCAGTGGATGCCTGCCGTGTGGATCGGCGTGTTCCTGGCGGCCGCCCTGGCGCTGCTGGTCGGCGGCGGCCTGGAAATGGTCAGCGCCGAGTTCCCGCAGAAGCAGCAGGAGCTGTTCGAAGGCGTGGTCGGCCTGGTGGCCGTGGCCATCCTCAGCTCCATGGTGTTCTGGATGCGCAAGGTGGCCCGCTCCATCAAGCACGCCCTGCACGAGTCCCTGGACCAGGCCCTGGCCGGCTCCAACAACCAGGTCTTCGCCCTGATCGCCATGGTGTTCTTCGCCGTGGCGCGTGAATCGCTGGAAACCGTGTTCTTCCTGCTGGCCGTGTTCCAGCAGAGCGAAGGCGCCGGCGCGCCGCTGGGCGCACTGCTGGGCCTGATCGTCGCCGTGGCCGTGGGCATGGCCATCTATAGCGGCAGCATGCGCCTGAACCTGGCCATGTTCTTCCGCTGGACCGGCCTGTTCATCCTGGTGGTGGCCGCCGGCATCCTCGCCAACTCGGTGCGCTCGCTGCACGAGGCCGGCCTGTGGAACCACCTGCAGGACGTGGTGTTCGACATCAGCGCCATCCTGCCCATGGACGGCCCGACCGGCTCGGTGCTGGCCGGCATGTTCGGCTACCAGGACGCGCCAACCGTCAGCGTGCTGGGCGCCTACCTGTTCTACCTGGTCTTCGCCCTGGTGATCTTCTTCCTGCCGGCCAGCGCCCCCGTGGGCCGCAAGCCAGCTCCCGCTACTCACTCCTAAGGCTTTTTCAGTCAATGTCCAATCAAGCCCCAGGCCTGTCGCCGCGCGTCCTGCGCGCGGCCGTGGCCGGCTCCGTGGTGGTGATGCTCGCCGCCGGCGCACTGTTCTACTACGCCTCCCAGGTGGCCTCGTCCAAGCGCCAGGCCAACCATGACGAAATCGTCGTCAACATTCACCCGCACAGCTGCGAGCCCAACGCCCTGACCGTGCCGGCCGGCCGCGCCAGCTTCCGCATCGTCAACAAGTCGGAACGCGCCGTGGAATGGGAAATCCTCGACGGCGTGCTGGTGGTGGAAGAGCGCGAGAACATCACCCCGGGCATGAGCCAGGTGATCAACGCCAACCTGGCGCCCGGCGACTACGCCATCACCTGCGGCCTGCTGAGCAACCCGCGCGGCACCCTCAAGGTCACCCCTACCGCCGAGTCCGACGCCAACGCCAAGGCCCGTCCGTCGATGGTGGCGTTCGTCGGCCCGCTGTCTGAATTCCGCGTGTACCTGAGCCTGCAGGGTAGCGCCCTGGTGCGCGCCGTGGACACCCTGAACCAGGCCATTACCGCCGGTGACCTGGCCGCGGCCCGCGCCGCCTACGTGCCGGCCCGCGTTGCCTACCAGGGCCTGGCTGCCGCCTCCCAGCGCTTCTCCGAGCTGGACAACGGCATCAACGCTCGCGCCGACTACTACGAGAAACGCGAGCAGGACCCAGGCTTCGGCGGCTTCCACCGCATTGAATACGGCCTGTTCCAGCAGCAGAGCCTGGACGGCCTGGCGCCGGTGGCGCAGAAGCTGGCCAGCGACGTCGCCGAGCTGAAAACCCAGCTGCTGGCGCAGAACCTGCCGCCAGAGCAGCTTGTCGGGATTGTTGCGCGCAACCTGCACAGCCTGGCCGACGTGCGCACCAACGGCGAGGAAGAGCGCTACAGCCACGCCGACCTGAACGGTTTCGCCGCCAACCTGGCTGCCGCCCGCAAGGTGGTCGACCTGCTACGCCCGGTGCTGGCCAAGTCCGCCGCCGACCTGCTGGTGAAGATTGACGCCGCTTCCGCTGACCTGGACAGCCAGCTGGCCAGCCTGCGCGACGGCGACAGCTACCTCTCGTATGACAAGGTCGGCCCGGATCAGCGCAAGCAGATCGCCGACAAGGCCAAGGCACTGGCCGACGCACTCGACGGAATCGATCCCGCCCTCGGCCTTTCGGCCCTGTAAAGACAGACGACGACACTGATGAGCGATACCAAGAACAGCAACACCCCGGTCGACGCGCAACGCCGTCGCGTGCTGATGGGCATGGGCGCCGCCGGCGTCGCCCTGGCCGGCAGCGCCCTGAGCTGCCCGGCCATGGCCGCCGCCCAGGCGCAGGTGGCCGAAGCGCCGAAAAGCGAAAAGACCCAGGACCGCCACGACTACCATGGCCAGCACCAGAGCGGCATCGTCACGCCGCGCCCGGCAGCTGGCATGATGGTGGCCTTCGACGTGCTGGCCAGCGACCGCAAGGACCTGGAGCGGATGTTCAAGCTGCTGGACAGCCGCATCAAGTTCCTGATGACCGGCGGCGAAGTCGAGCAGGTAGACCCCAAGCTGCCGCCGGTGGACTCGGGCATCCTTGGCCCGGTCGTGACCCCGGACAACCTGACCATCACCGTGTCGGTGGGCGCCTCGCTGTTCGACGAGCGCTTCGGCCTGGAACACGCCAAGCCCAAGCACCTGATCCAGATGGTCGGTTTCCCCAACGACGCCCTGGAGCCGGGCCTGTGCCACGGCGACCTGACCCTGCAGTTCTGCTCCAACACGCCGGACACCAACATCCACGCCCTGCGTGACATCGTCAAGAACATGCCCGACCTGCTGCTGGTGCGCTGGAAGCAAGAAGGCACCGTGCCTGCGCAGGCGCCGAAGAAGGCCGACGCGCCCGCCGAGAGCGCGCGCAACTTCCTCGGTTTCCGCGACGGCTCGGCCAACCCCGACTCCAACGACAACAAGGCCATGGACGCCATTGTCTGGGTGCAACCGGGCAGCGAAGAGCCGGCCTGGGCCGCCAACGGCAGCTACCAGGCCGTGCGCCTGATCCGCAACTTCGTCGAGCGCTGGGACCGCACCCCGCTGCAGGAACAGGAAAGCATCTTCGGCCGCAAGAAGACCACCGGTGCACCGTTCGACGGCGCCACCGAGCACGACGTGCCCGACTACCACAAGGACCCGGCCGGCAAGCTCACGCGCCTGGACTCGCACATCCGCCTGGCCAACCCGCGCACCCCCGAGTCCCAGGCCAACCTGATCCTGCGTCGCCCGTTCAACTACTCCAACGGCGTGAACAAGAACGGCCAGCTGGACATGGGCCTGCTGTTCATCTGTTACCAGGCCAACCTGGAAAAAGGTTTCATCACCGTGCAGACCCGCCTCAACGGCGAGCCGCTGGAGGAATACCTCAAGCCCATGGGCGGCGGTTATTTCTTCACCCTGCCGGGGGTAAAAGACGACCAGGACTACATCGGTCGTTCGCTGCTGCAAGCTACCAAAACCAAAAACGCTTAAGTCTTTGACACCATCGGGGATCCCTTTCATGAAGAAGTCGCCACTCGCTTTGCTGCTGTCGCTTGGCCTGCTCCACGCACCGGTCTCGGCCTTCGCCGCCGACAACTCCCCGCTGGACCTGGTTCAGCCGATCTCGGACTACAAGATCTACGTGACCGAAGAGCTGGACAAACTGGGCGCCGAAACCCAGAAGTTCACCGACGCCATCAAGAAAGGCGACCTGGAAACGGCCAAGAAGCTGTACGCCCCGACTCGCGTGCACTATGAGTCCATCGAGCCGATCGCCGAGCTGTTCAGCGACCTCGACGCCTCGATCGACTCCCGCGTCGACGACCACGAGAAAGGCGTGACCGCCGAAGACTTCACCGGCTTCCACCGCCTGGAATACAGCCTGTACTCGGAAAAGACCACCAAGGGCCTGGAAGGCCTGGCCGACAAGCTGAACACCGACGTCAAGGACCTGCAGGCCCGTGTGGCCGGCCTGACCTTCCCGCCTGAGAAAGTCGTGGGCGGCGCTGCCGCACTGATGGAAGAAGTGGCGGCCACCAAGGTGTCCGGTGAAGAAGACCGTTACAGCCACACCGACCTGTACGACTTCCAGGGCAACGTTGACGGCGCGAAGAAAATCTTCGACCTGTTCCGCCCACAAGTAGCCAAGAAAGACGCGGCCTTCGTGAGCAAGGTCGACAAGAACTTCGCCACCGTGGACAAGATCCTGGCCAAGTACAAGACCAAGGACGGCGGCTACGAGACCTATGACAAGGTCAAGGACGCTGACCGCAAGGCGCTGATCGGCCCGGTCAACACCCTGGCCGAAGACCTGTCCACCCTGCGTGGCAAGCTGGGCCTGAACTAAGCCCTGCACCGGCCCCTCCCTCTGGGCAGGGGCCATTGTGGGAGCTGGCTTGCCAGCGAGCTTTTAGTTGACCCTGAAAAGCTCGCTGGCAAGCCAGTTCCCACAATCTGCCTTACTGATCCCCCTGCAACACCCCCGCCTATAACGCCCTCCTCCCCTTGTCCGCTGCCCTGCCGCGCATTAGATTGTTCAATGATCTGACGCCTCCAGAATAAGCAAAAGGGATAACCATGGCGCTTACCGACCAGTCCACTGCCGTGCGCAGCGGTGAAGAGCTCGATGCCGCACGTATCGACCCGTACCTCAAGGCGCACATCCCCGGCCTTGCCGGCACACCGGTGATCAGCCAGTTCCCCGGTGGCGCGTCGAACCTGACGTACCTGGTGAAATACCCCGAACAGGAATTCGTCCTGCGCCGGCCGCCGTTCGGCCACAAGGCCAAGTCGGCCCACGACATGGGCCGCGAGTACCGCATCCTCAACCAGCTAAACGCCGGCTTCCCGTACTGCCCCAAGGCCTACGTGCACTGCACCGACGAGGCAGTGATCGGCGCCGAGTTCTATGTGATGGAGCGGGTCAACGGCATCATCCTGCGCTCGGAGATCCCCGCCGAACTGGGCCTGGACGCCGGCAAGACCCGCGCCCTGTGCCACAGTTTCATCGACAAGTTCGTCGACCTGCACCAGGTGGACTACCAGGCCTGCGGCCTGGGTGACCTGGGCAAGCCCGAGGGCTACGTGGCCCGCCAGATCAGCGGCTGGAGCGACCGCTACGACAAGGCCCGCACCCCTGACGCGCCGGCCTGGGACACGGTCAAGGCCTGGCTGGCCGACAAGCAGCCGGCCGACCACGCCAAGCCGGCCATCGTCCACAACGACTACCGCTTCGACAACGTCATCCTCGACGCCCGCGACCCGATGCAGATCATCGGCGTGCTGGACTGGGAACTGACCACCCTCGGCGACCCGCTGATGGACCTGGGCAACACCCTGGCCTACTGGGTGCAGGCCGACGACCCGGCGCCGGTGCAACTGATGCGCCGCCAGCCCAGCCACGCGCCGGGCATGCTCACCCGCCGCGAGTTCGTCGACTACTACGCCGAGCGTGCGGGCATCCGCATCGACAACTTCGACTTCTACTACACCTATGGCCTGTTCCGCCTGGCCGGCATCGTGCAACAGATCTACTACCGCTTCTTCCACGGCCAGACCCAGGACAAGCGCTTCGCCCAGTTCATCCACATGAACAAGCTGCTGGAACAGATGAGCCTGAACGTCATCAAGCACTCCACCCTGTAAGGAAACCGAGATGTCCAAGACGCAATTGTTCGACCTCGACGGCAAGATCGCCTTCGTTTCCGGCGCCAGCCGCGGTATTGGCGAGGCCATCGCCAAACTGCTGGCCCAACAGGGCGCCCATGTCATCGTCTCCAGCCGCAAGCTGGACGGCTGCCAGCAGGTGGCGGACGCCATCATCGCCGACGGCGGCAAGGCCACCGCCATCGCCTGCCACATCGGCGAGATGGAGCAGATCCACCAGGTGTTCAGCCGCATCCGCGAAGAGTTCGGCCGCCTGGACATCCTGGTCAACAACGCGGCCACCAACCCGCAGTTCTGCAACGTGCTGGACACCGACCTGGGCGCGTTCCAGAAGACCGTGGACGTCAACATCCGCGGCTACTTCTTCATGTCGGTGGAAGCCGGCAAGCTGATGCGCGAACACGGCGGTGGCAGCATCATCAACGTCGCCTCCATCAACGGCGTGTCGCCGGGCGTGTTCCAGGGCATCTATTCGGTCACCAAGGCGGCGGTCATCAACATGACCAAGGTGTTCGCCAAGGAATGCGCGCCGTTCGGCATCCGCTGCAACGCGTTGCTGCCGGGCCTCACCGACACCAAGTTCGCCTCGGCGCTGGTGAAGAACGACGCCATCCTCAACACCGCCCTGGCGCAGATCCCGCTCAAGCGCGTGGCCGCCCCCAGCGAAATGGCCGGCACCGTGCTGTACCTGGCCAGCGACGCCTCCAGCTACACCACCGGCGTGGCACTGAACGTGGACGGCGGCTTCCTGTCCTGACCCCAACAGCTCGCTGGCAAGCAGCTCCCACATGGGCGCACTGCCAGCGAGCGCTTCACATCAAACTGGCAGGCTGCACTGGCCTTGGTAAGAGAGCTATCCTGCGAGCCAATCATTCACACCAGACCAGCAGGCTGCACTGGCCCTTGTGGGAGCTGGCTTGCCAGCGAGCTCTTAAACCCACACCGCGTCCCACAGCGGGTAGTCCCCAACGCGACTCACGAGCCCCGCCCGCACTGGATTTCGGACAATGTACCGTGCCAAAGCCAGCAGATCTTCCTCCTTGCGAATAGCCCGATCATGAAACCCCTGCTGCCAAAGTTGCCCCGAGCGACCCAGCAATCGATTTACAGCCTGGCTTGATCGTGACTTAGTCCTGCGCATGACTGCCGCCAAACTGCCTGTACGCAATTGAACCAGCCAATGAAAATGGTCCGGCATCACCACCCATGCCAAAGAATCCAGCCACGCTTCTTCCTCGGTTCGCATCAGCTCACGCACTACCAGTCGCCCCACCCGCCAATCAGCGAAGAACGCTTCGCGGTCAAAGGTATTGGTAGTCAAGACGTAGATTTGCCCCTCTCCTGAAAAGCGGCCTTTGCGTAATATCACTGAACAAGGCATTCCATTGCCTCCTTGGGAAAAATGGCAACGGTAACCACAGGTGCCTGGTGCGGGAAACATCGGTTGTGCTTCAGATTGTTAAAGCTCGCTGGCAAGCCAGCTCCCACAAAGGTAGGAGCTGGCTTGCCAGCGAGCTTTTTGGGACTCAAAGGGCTAAAATGCGCGCCCTGCCAAAAACAACGATCTGCCCCATGCCTTTCGAACTGAGCACCGACCCCACCACCCTCGCCATCCTTGCCGTGGTTGCCTTCGTGGCCGGCTTCATCGACGCCATCGCCGGCGGCGGCGGGCTGCTGACCACCCCTGCCCTGCTGACCGCTGGCCTGCCGCCGCACCTGGTGCTGGGCACCAACAAGCTGAGCTCCACCTTCGGCTCGGCCACCGCCAGCTTCACCTTCATCCGCCGCAAGCTGTTCCACCCCAAGGAATGGTGGCCCGCGATCATTTTCACCCTGGTGGGCTCGCTGCTGGGCGCCGTGGCGGCGCACTACATGCCCTCGGAATGGCTGAACAAGATGCTGCCGGTGATCGTCTTTGCCTGCGGTGTGTACCTGCTGTTCGGCGGCACGCCCAAGGGGCCGGTGGACAGCCACGCGCAGATCAAGCAGAAACGCCAGGTGCCCCAAGGCCTGGCGCTGGGCTTCTACGACGGCGTGGCGGGCCCGGGCACGGGCGCGTTCTGGACGGTCAGCTCGATGCTGATGTACCCCATCGACCTGGTCCGCGCCAGCGGCGTGGCGCGCACCATGAACTTCGTCAGCAACGCAGCGGCGCTGGCGGTGTTCATCATCAATGGCAGCGTGGACTGGCTGATCGGCCTGAGCATGGGCACCTGCCTGATGGTCGGTGCCTTCTTTGGCGCGCGCAGCGCCATCAGCGGTGGGGCGAAGTTCATTCGCCCGGTGTTCATTACCGTGGTGCTGGGGCTGACCGTGCGCCTAGCCTGGCAGCACTGGTTCAGCCAGGCCTAAACGCTCTGCCACGTAGTGGTCGATCAAGTACCGCGCGATCGACCGCGACGCCGGCAACGGCGGCAGTTCATGCACGTTGAACCACTGGGCGTCCTCGATCTCGTCGACCTGGGGCACGATCTCGCCGCTTTCATACTCGGCGTGGAAGCCCAGCATCATCGAGTGCGGGAACGGCCAGCATTGGCTGCCCAGGTAGCGGATGTTCCGAACCTTGACCTGCACCTCTTCCATCACCTCGCGGCGCACGCAGTCCTCGGCCGACTCGCCCGGCTCGGCGAAGCCTGCCAGGGTGCTGTAGACGCCGGTGACGAAGCGCGGTGAGCGCGCCAGCAGAATCTCGTCGCCACGGGTGATCAGCACGATCATGCTCGGCGAGATGCGCGGGTAGCTGCGCAGGTCGCACGGCTGGCAGTACATGGCGCGTTCCCAGTGGATCTGGCTCATGGGCTGGCCGCAGCTGCCGCAGAAGCGGTGCTCGCGGGCCCAGGTGCCGATCTGCGCGGCGTAGGCCAGCAGCTTGTAGGTGTCGAAGTCGCCCTGCAGCATGAACTGGCGCAGGCCCTGCCACTGCACGCCGTCGATGTCGGCGGGGCCGTGCAGCTCCAGCAGGTACACCGGCTCGCCGTCGAAGTGACCGATGCCGTGCTCGGCCAGCAGGTCCAGCCCCTGTTTCTTCAGCCATTCACGGGGGAACAGCACGCCGTTGGCGTCGAAGGCAAAGCCCTGGGCGCAGCGGGCCACGGCCCAGCCCCCGGGCAGGCTGGTATCCAGTACAGCGGTGGTCCAGCGTTGAGACATCAGGGGCTCCTTATCGAATGTCAGTCATCGAACTGCGGTGTCTGTTTGCTCATGCTCGCGGCCATGGCCACGCGCAGGTCAGTGCTCTGCAGCATCGCCGCGTTCCAGGTGGCGATGTATTCCAGGCCGTCGGCAATGCTGTGATCGCGCATGTAGCCGATCATGGTCTTGGTGCCGGCGATGGCGATAGGCGACTTGCCGGCGATGTCGGCAGCGATGGCAAATACGCCATCGAGCAGGCTCGCGGTGTCGGGGTACACGCGGTTGACCAGGCCGATGCTGCGCGCTTCCTCGGCATCGACCTTGCGCCCGGTGTAGGCCAATTCCCTGAGGATGCCATCACCGATGATGCGTGGCAAACGTTGCAGCGTGCCGACGTCGGCGGCCATGCCCATGTCCACCTCCTTGATCGAGAAGTGCGCGTCGGCGGCGGCGTAGCGCATGTCGCAGGCGGCGATCAGGTCGATGGCGCCACCGATGCAGTAGCCCTGCACCGCCGCCAGCACCGGCTTGCGGCAGCGGTCCACGGCGTTGAACGAGGCCTGCATCTCGAGGATCTTGCGCCGCAGGGCGCGGGCGTTGCGGCCGGTGTCCTTGCCCAGTTCGCTGGCCACCGAGGCCAGCAGGCTCAGGTCGATGCCGGCGGAGAAGTGCTTGCCGGCGCCGCTGAGCACCACCACGCGCACGGCCTCGGTGTCGTCGACCCACTGGAAGATCTCGATGATCTCGCGCCAGAACGCCGCGTTCATGGCGTTGACCTTGTCGGGGCGGTTGATCTGCACGTGGGCGACGTGGCCCTTGAGTTCGACGTGGAAGGCCTGGTACTCGGTCATGGCGGGCGTCCTTTGTTATTGATGGGTAGGACTATACCAAGACAATGCGTCAGGAAAAGCGTGCTCCACAGGTTGGCCGAAATGCCCTGTTGTGGGAGCTGGCTTGCCAGCGAGCTTTTGAATGCCTCAACAGCTCGCTGGCAAGCCAGCTCCCACATTTGGGCTCACGAGGCCTTGGCGCGCTCCTGGGCCGGGCACTGGGCACGGTGCAGGTTGAGCGCAGTATTGATAATGCCGATGTGGCTGAACGCCTGGGGGAAGTTGCCCAGCATGCGCCCGCCATGGGGGTCGTACTGCTCGGCCAGCAGGCCGAGGTCATTGCACAGGCCGCTGAGGCGTGCGAACAGCGCCTGGGCGTCGTCCATGCGGCCGAGCATGGCGTAGACGTCGGCCAACCAGAACGAACAGACCAGGAAGGTCCCCTCGCCCGGCTCCAGGCCGTCGCAGCCGGTGGCGGTGTCGTAGCGCAGCAGCAGGCCATTGCGCATCAGCCGCTGCTCGATCTGCGCCAGGGTGACCAGGAAGCGCGGGTCGTCCACCGGCAGGAAGCCGGTCAGGGCGATCTGCAACAGGCTGGCATCGGTCTGGCCGGAGCCGTAGGCCTGCACGAAGCCGCCGTGCCGCGGGTCCACGCCCTTGGCGCAGACGTCGGCATGAATGCGGTCGGCCACCGCCCGGTAGTGCTGGCTGCGCTCGGCATCGCCGCCGTCACCGGCCTGCAGCTTCGCCGAGCGGTCGAACGCCACCCAGGCCATGACCTTGGAGTGCACGAAGTGCTGCGGCTCGCCGCGGATCTCCCACAGGCCTTCGTCGGGCTGCTGCCAGATGCTTTCCAGGTACGGCATCACCACCTGGAAAATCGCCCGGCTGCGCGGGTGCCGTGGCAGGCCGCCGCGAATGGCCTGGGTCAAGGCATCAGCCACCTCGCCGTACACGTCCAGCTGCAGCTGGGTGGCCGCCGCGTTGCCGATGCGCACCGGCTGCGAGCCTTCATAGCCGCTCAGCCATGGCAGGGTGTATTCGGGCAGGCGGCGCTCGCCGCCCAGGCCGTACATGATCTGCATCTGCTCCGGGTTGCCGGCCACCGAGCGCATCAGCCATTCGCGCCAGGCGCTGGCCTCCTCGAAATAGCCCAGGTTCATGAACGCCAGCAACGTCATGGTGGCGTCGCGCAGCCAGCAGAAACGGTAATCCCAATTGCGCTCGCCGCCCAGGAACTCCGGCAGCGAGGTGGTGACGGCGGCGACGATGCCGCCGGTGGGCTCAAAGGTCAGCGCCTTGAGCACAATCAGCGAACGCTTGACCTGCTCGGTGTAGGGCCCCACGTCGGGGCAGCGGTCGGAGAACGCGCGCCAGAACGCCTCGGTCTCCGCCAGCGCCGCCTCGCCGTCAAAGGCCTCGCGCACCGGCAGGATGGAATCCTGGTAGGTCAGCACGAACACCCGGCGCTCGCCAGGGGCCACGCTGAAGCGGCTGCCGGTGGCGTGATCCACCGCCTCCAGCGCCGTGGCGCTGTGCAGCACGAGCATTTCCGGGCCGGCCACGGCGGTGAGAATCTGCGCATGGGCCTGCTCCACCCACGGCACGCTGCTGCCGTAGTCGAAGCGGATGATCAGCTCCATGTCGAACGCCACCTCGCCGCTCAGCCCTTCGACGATGCGCACCACGCTGCTGTGCTCGCCCGGCGGCATGAAATCGATCAGCCGCGCCTGGCCGTTGGCAGTGGTGAAGGTGGTGTCCAGCACCAGGGTGCCGTCGCGGTAGGCGCGGCTGGCCTCGAACGGCTCGCTGGGCGCCAGGCGCCAGCGGCCGTTGTGCTCATCGCCCAGCAGCGCGGCGAAGCAGGCCGGGGCGTCGAAACGGGGGAAACACAACCAGTCCAGCGAGCCCTGCTTGTCGACCAGCGCGGCAGTCCTGCAATTGCCGAGCAAGGCATAGTCTTCAATCAATGCGGCCATGGTGGGGTCAACCTTGTGCGGGAGAATTCAGCGGGTGTGCGGCGCCCTCGGCAGGATCAGGTCACGGATGGCGTCGGCCACCCCCTGCTCGCGGTTGCTGGCGGTGACGTGGTCGGCGTGGGCCTTGACCGCGTCCTCGGCCTGGCCCATGGCAACGGACAGCCCGGCGCGCTTGAACATCGCCACGTCGTTGCCGCCATCACCCAGCACCGCCGTCTGCGCCAGCGGCACCTTGAGGTGCTCGGCCAGTTCGGCCAGGGCCTCGCCCTTGTTGGCCAGCAGCGCGGTCACGTCCAGGTAGTAGTTCTGCGAGCGGGCGGCCAGGGCCTGGCCCTTGATCAGCCCGCTGAGCTGCTGCTCCAGCCGCGCCAGCAGGTCGAAGTCGGCGCAGGTGGCGACGATCTTGTCGACGCGGTCCAGGTACGGGGTGAAGTCATCGACCTGCACGTAGCCGTAGCCCAGGGCATCGAGTTCCTTGCCCAGGTACTGGGTGTCGGGGTTGGTCAGGTACCACTCGTCGTCAGCGAACAGCCACACCGCCACCGGGTGCTGGGCGAACAGTGCCAGGCTGGTCTCCACGGCGCGGCGGTCGACGCAGTGCTGCGCCACCACGCTGCCGTCGGGGTTGGCCAGGGTGCCGCCGTTGAAGGCGGCGAACGGCACGTCGATACCCAACTGCTGGACGATCGCCAGCATGGCCCGCGGCGGCCGCGCACTGGCCAGGCTGAAGGCAATGCCCGCCTCGCGCAGTTGCCGGACGGCGGCCAGCACGCGGTCGCCGACGCTGTGGTCGGGCAGCAACAGGGTGCCGTCCATGTCGCTGAGCACCAGGCGGATGAGGTCGTTCGGCGCGTCACTCATCCCAGGCTATGCCAGGAGCGGCCATCACGGGCCAGCAGTTCCTCGGCCGACTCCGGGCCGTCCTCGCCGGCAGCGTAGGTGTCGATCTTGCCGCCGTCGCGCCAGGCGTCCAGGAACGGCTGCACCGCACGCCAACCGTTCTCGATGTTGTCGGCGCGCTGGAACAGGGTCTGGTCGCCGGTCAGGCAGTCGTAGATCAGCGTCTCGTAGCCGGTCGACGGCTGCATCTGGAAGAAGTCCTTGTAGGCGAAGCCCAGCTCGACGTTCTCCATCACCAGCGCCGGCCCGGGCCGCTTGGCCATCAGGTCGAACCACATGCCCTCGTTGGGCTGGATCTGGATGCGCAGGTAGTTGGGCGCCAGGCGCTCCACCTCGGTATCGCGGAACTGCGCGTAGGGCGCCTGCTTGAAACAGATGGCAATCTCGGTGTCGCGCACGCTCATGCGCTTGCCTGTGCGCAGGTAGAACGGCACGCCCACCCAGCGCCAGTTGTCGATCATCACCTTGAGGGCGACGAAGGTCTCGGTGCGGCTTTCCGGGTCGACCTTGGGTTCCTGGCGGTAGCCGGGCTTGCCGCCCTCGCCCGCCGTGTACTGGCCGCGCACCGAGTTCTTCAGCGCGTCGGCCTTGGACCAGGGGCGGATGGCACCCACCACCTTGGCCTTCTCGCCACGCACCGCATCAGCGCCAAAGGCGGCCGGCGGCTCCATGGCGACCATGGCCAGCAGCTGGAACAGGTGGTTGGGCACCATGTCGCGCAGGGCGCCGGTGCTGTCGTAGAAATTGCCCCGTGTCTCCACCCCGACGGTCTCCGCCGCGGTGATCTGCACGTGGTCAATGTAGTGATTGTTCCAGAAGGCCTCGAAGATGCCGTTGGAAAAACGGCTGATGAGGATGTTCTGGACGGTTTCCTTGCCCAGGTAGTGGTCGATCCGGTAGATCTGCTTCTCGCTCATGACGCTCAACAGGCAGGCGTTGAGGGCCTCGGCGGTGGGCAGGTCGGAACCGAAGGGTTTTTCGATCACCACGCGGCGGAAGGCGTCGGGCTGCTCCTGGAGCAACCCGGCATGGCCCAGCCGCTGCGCCACTTCACTGAAGAAGCGCGGCGAGGTGGCCAGGTAGAACACGGCATTGCCGGTGCGGTTGGCGGCTATGCGCTCGCCAATCGCCTGGTAGGTGCCATCGTCGAGAAAATCGCCACTGATGTAGCTGATGCGCTTGGCAAGCTTGGCCCACAGCGCCGGGTCGAGGGCCTTGTCGGCCCCCTCCGGGTTTTTCGCGCGGGCCTGCTCGATGATGAAATCGTGCAGCTTGGCAGCGAAGTCAGCATCGCTGACCTCGTTGTGGTCGACACCGACGATATGCAGGCCATTGTCCAGCAGACCGTCGCGACTCAGGTTGTACAGCGCCGGCATGAGCAGGCGCTTGACCAGGTCGCCATGGGCGCCAAAGAGAAACAGCGTGGTGGGGGGTGCTGCGTCTACCTTGGACTTTGCCCGTGTCATTTAGGAACCTCGATATGACCGCCGAAACCAAAGCGCATCGCCGACAGCAGCTTGTCGCCGTAGGTGCTTTCCTGGCGGGAACGGAAACGTGCGAACAGCGAACCTGCCAGCACCGGTACCGGTACTGCCTGCTCCACTGCCGCGTCAATGGTCCAGCGACCTTCACCGCTGTCCGACACCGAGCCCGAGTAGCCATCCAGCGCCGGGTCACCGACCAGCGCGTCGGCGGTCAGGTCCAGCAGCCAGGAGGAGACCACGCTGCCGCGGCGCCAGACTTCGGCGATCTCGGCCAGGTTCAGGTCAAAGCGCTGGTCTTCCGGCAGCGCGGTGCTGTTCTTGGTCTTCAGAATGTCGAAGCCTTCGGCGAAGGCTTGCATCATGCCGTATTCGATGCCGTTGTGGATCATCTTCACGAAGTGGCCGGAACCGGCCGGGCCTGCGTGGATGTAGCCATGTTCGGCGTTGTTGTGCTCTCCTTCGCGACCCTTGGTGCGCAGGATGTCGCCCACGCCGGGGGCCAGGCAGGCGAACAACGGGTCCAGGCGCTGGAAGATCGCGGCTTCGCCACCGATCATCATGCAGAAGCCACGGTCCAGGCCCCACACGCCGCCGGAGGTGCCGACGTCGACGTAGTGCAGCTGGCGCTCGGCCAATTGCTTGGCGCGACGGATGTCGTCCTTGTAGAAGGTGTTGCCGCCGTCGATGATCACGTCATCGGGCTCCAGCAGGTCAGCCAGCTGCTGGATGGTGTCCTCGGTTGGCGCGCCCGCAGGCAGCATGACCCAGACGGCACGAGGTGCGTCCATCTGACGCACCAGGTCTGCCAGGTCAGTCGCCGTCACGGCGCCTTCTTCACCCAGTTTTGCCACGGAAGACTGATCGCGGTCCCAGACCACGGTCTGATGGCCTCCGCGCATCAGTCTTCTCGAAATATTGCCGCCCATGCGGCCCAGTCCCACGATTCCCAATTGCATGCCGGTGCTCCACTGATGCGTAAATAGGTGTGTCACACCTTCAAAGCGCTAATGGTCTCAAAGCTTAGTACAGGGTTGCCAGAGTTAGTTTCGACTTTAGCCGTTCGTCGCTGCACTTTTTTCTTCAAACCCACTGTCATCAAGCGTTCTTCAACGCCTGCGGGCACTTGCCGGCACATGAAGAAAAAGACACGCCGACCATGAAAAATAAAAAAGTTCCCTTGGCGCGTGAAAGAAATCAGAATCCGCGCCGACAGAGGTACAGACAGGCCTGGCAAACGCTCAAGGTCGGCTATCCTCACTGTGAGACATGCCATTTGCGAGGTGAGCAATGGGAACTTTACTGCCAGCAACACCCCCCCAAACCCTCTATGTCACGGTGCGTCGTGACGAACTGCGCGAATTGAAAGAAGAACGCGACCAGCTGCAGAAAAAGGTCGCCCACCTGACCATGATGCTCTTGCAGTCCCAGCAGGACACCGGCCTTGCCGGTGGCGCCCAGGCCAAGATCGCCTGATTCGCTGTCCCTCCTCGTCCCGGCAGGGTTTCGCCCTGCCGGCCAACGCTGGAACCCTTTCCCGCTACCCACCCTGCCTGCCCCGCACCTAGAGTGCCTGGCCCCGGCGCGCCGCATTCGGCGGCCGCCAGCTGCAGAGGATTGGTACGTGAAAGGATTCGCATTGGTTGCACTGCTGTTGACCCCGGTTGCCGCCCAGGCCTGCCAGACCGCCAGCGAGGCGGACGCTGCGCAGCTGTTCGAGCGCTGGAACAGCGCCCTGCAAAGCGGCGACCCTGGCCTGGTGGCAGCCACCTACCAGATCGACGCGGTGCTGCTGCCCACCCTGTCCAACCAGGTGCGCCTGACCCCGGCCGAACGGCTGGAGTACTTCCAGCATTTCCTGCACAAGCGCCCCAGCGGCCGCGTCATCAGCCGCAGCGTACGCAGCCAGTGCGACACGCTGCTGGACGCCGGGGTCTACGAGTTCACCTTCGCCGCCACCGGCGAAACCGTGCAGGCGCGCTACAGCTACACCTGGGACTGGGACGGCAAGCAGTGGCTGATCGGCAGCCATCATTCGTCACTGATGCCCCAGGGCTGATGTCTTTGTGGGAGCTGGCTTGCCAGCGAGCTTTTAGGGCCTCAACAGCTCGCTGGCAAGCCAGCTCCCACAACAACGTCGTACAACCCAACGTTCTGATGTGTTTCTAGAAATTTCATTCTAACCCCGCCACCCCGCCAAACCCGCGTATTTCAAGGCCCCGCCCCCAACCGCTCCACCCCACAACAGCATCCCGACCTTCCGTCAGTCGTGCCGTGACCACGGAGTCTGAATTTTTTCCTACACTCAAAACTCAGCCCGCACACCGCTCGGGAGGCGCGACCGTAAAAAGTCGAAACTTCCGTATTAGCGGCAGGTCAGGTTAAAGGTAGGCCGCGGATATGGAGTGCATTTCAGCGGCTGGCCAACCCCACCCCGTCAATTCGCCACCGGCAGGATCGCCGGCGTGCGTCGCGCTTGTGCGCTTGGCCGTGGGGTCGCTGGATCAAAATCAGGTGCTTGCCACACATGCATTAATGCACGGGAGAGAACAATGATCAGTGCCGCTGTCGAAATCCATGGAGAGCGTTTTAAACAGCAGGAAAGCGAACCGACTGAACTGGCGCAGATCGCATCGACGGGCAAGGTACTTCTACCCGAAGCACGTCATGATTCTCAGCGCCAGAAAGTATTGTTCGTCACGTCGGAAATCGCTGATCTGGTCAAGACCGGTGGCCTGGGTGACGTTTCCCAGGCGCTACCCCGCGCCATGAGCCCCCTGCACGATGTGCGGGTGTTGATCCCCGGTTACCCGCAAGTGCTCAACAGTGACAACCCCATCCACATCGTTGGCGAACTGGGCGGCCACGCGGCCCTGCCGCCGTGCAAGATCGGGCGCATGGACCTCAAGGACGGGCTGGTCATCTACGTATTGATCTGCCCCGAGCTGTACGAGCGCGACGGCACCCCCTACGGCGCCAACAACGGCCGCGACTGGCCGGACAACCATATCCGCTTCGCCCGCCTGGGCCTGGCCGCCGCCGACATCGCCGCCGGCCTGGGCATGGTGCACTGGAAGCCCGACCTGGTGCACGCCCACGACTGGCCCGCTGGCATGGCCCCTGCCTATATGCACTGGCGCGGCCTGAGCACCCCGACCCTGTTCACCATCCACAACCTGGCCTACCAGGGCGTGGTCAGCCGTGCCTGCTGCCCCGAGCTGGGCGTGCCCGAGCATGCGCTGCAGCAGGAAGGCATGGAGTTCTATGGCAAGCTGTCGTTCCTCAAGGCGGGCATGGCCTACTCCAGCCACATCACCACGGTCAGCGCCACCTACGCCGAGGAAATCACCACCCCGGAATTTGGCTGCGGCCTCGACGGCTTCCTCAGCAGCAAGGCCTACCAGGGCCTGCTGGGCGGCATTCCCAACGGCATCGACGACAGCTGGGACTCGGCCACCGACCCGCACCTGATTTGCCCCTTCAGCCTCAATGACTGGGAAGGCAAGCAGGTCAACGCCGACCACGTGCGCCAGCTGTTCGAGCTGGACGACTCCGACGGCCCGCTGTTCGCCGTGGTCTCGCGCCTGGTGTACCAGAAAGGCCTGGACCTGACCCAGGGCGTGGCCGAGTACATCGTCAACCAGGGTGGCCAGATCGCGATCATCGGCCGCGGCGAGCCGGAAGAGGAACAGGCCATGCGCGAACTGGCCCAACGCTTCCCGGGCAAGATCAGCGTGCGCATCGGCTTCAACGAGACCGACGCCCGGCGCATGTTCGCCGGCAGCGACTTCCTGCTGATGCCCTCGCGCTACGAGCCCTGCGGCCTGAGCCAGATGTACGCCCAGCGCTATGGCTCGCTGCCGGTGGCGCGCAACACCGGCGGCCTGGCCGACACCATCGAGGACGGCGTCACCGGCTTCCTGTTCAACGAGTCCACCGTGGCCAGCTACGAAGAAGCCCTGAGCCGGGCCTTCTACGTGTTCAGCAAGCCCGACCTGCTCAATGCCATGCGCTGCCTGTCCATGACCCAGCCGTTCAACTGGAGCCAGGCGGTGGAACCCTACGCCAAGCTTTACTCGGAACTCGTGCACAAATCGGTGGCCGTATCAGGTAGACACTAACGGAAGAGGTTTCATCGATGCCGCTACCGACACCTGAAACCTGGTCACATGGTGCACTGCTTCTGGATTCGGGCCTCACGCGCTTTGCGCTGTGGGCGCCCGACGCCTTCCACGTCAGCGTTGAACTGGGGGATGGGCAGTCACTGCCCATGCTGCCCCAGGACGACGGCTGGTTCGTGATCAAGGCGCACTGCCCACCCGGCACGGCCTACCAGTACCAGATCGACGGCGAACTGCGCGTACCCGACCCGGCGTCCCGCGCCCAGCAGGGCGACGTGCACGGCCCCAGCCTGGTGGTCGACCCCAACGCCTACCCCTGGCAATTCACCGAGTGGGCCGGCCGCCCCTGGCACGAGGCGGTGATCTACGAACTGCACGTGGGCGCCCTGGGCGGCTTCACCGGCGTGGAGAAACACCTGGCGCGCCTGGCCGAGCTGGGCGTGACCGCCATCGAACTGATGCCCCTGGCGCAGTTCCCCGGCACCCGCAACTGGGGCTATGACGGCGTGCTGCCCTACGCGCCGCAGTCCTCCTACGGCACGCCCGAGCAGCTCAAGCACCTGATCGACGCCGCCCACGGCCATGGCCTGATGGTGATCCTCGACGTGGTGTACAACCACTTCGGGCCTGACGGCAATTACCTGGGCCGTTATGCCAAGGGCTTCTTCCGCCACGACCAGAAGACCCCGTGGGGCGACGCCATCGACTTCCGCCGCCCGCAGGTGCGTGACTTCTTCATCGACAACGCGCTGATGTGGCTGCTGGAATACCGCTTCGACGGCCTGCGCTTCGACGCCGTGCACGCCATCGAAGACCCCGGTTTCCTCAAGCAGATGGCCGCGCGCATTCGCCAGCAGGTCGACGCCCCGCGCCACGTGTGGCTGACCCTGGAGAACGAGCTGAACCAGGCGCACCTGTTGGAAGAAGGCTACGACGCGCAGTGGAACGACGACGGCCACAATGCCCTGCACGTGCTGCTGACCGGCGAGACCGAGGCCTATTACGGCGACTTCGCCGAGCAGCCCACGCAGAAACTGGCGCGCTGCCTCAGCGAGGGCTTCATCTACCAGGGCGAGCGCAACCGCCACGGCGAGCCGCGTGGCGAGCCCAGCGGCCACCTGCCGCCCAACGCCTTCGTGCTGTTCCTGCAGAACCACGACCAGGTCGGCAACCGCGCCTTCGGCGAACGCCTGTCGCAGCTGTGCAGCAGCGACGCCCTGCGCGCGGCCACCACCCTGCTGTTGCTGTCGCCCATGGTGCCGCTACTGTTCATGGGCGACGAAGGCGCGGCCAGCGAGCCGTTCCTGTTCTTTACCGACCACCACGGCGAGCTGGCCAAGGCCGTGCGCGAAGGGCGCCGCAACGAATTCGCCAGCTTCGCGGTATTCGCCGACGAAGAAAAACGCGAACACATCCCCGACCCCAACGCCGAACAGACCTTCGCCGCCTCGCGCCCCAGCGTCCCCGACGCGGACGCGCCCTGGCCGGTGCTCTACCGGACCCTGCTGGGCCTGCGCCGCGAGTACCTCACCGAGCACCTGCCCGGCAGCCGCTCGCTGGGCGCGCAGGTGCTCGCCGAAGGCGCGGTCAGCGCGCGCTGGCAGCTCAACGATGGCAGCGAACTGCGCATCGACCTCAACCTGAGCGCCGAGCCCGTGGCCGCCGAACTGCCCGACCCACGCCATCGCCTGTTCGACAGCCGCCTGGCAGCCGCCGAATCGGCCCCGACAAACCGCCTTCCCCCTTATAGCGCCCTGGTCAGCCTGACCCCTGCCGGAGATGATGCATGACTGATGAGCGACTGCGGACATTGGCGCAACACGCTGGCCTGGCCGTGCACTGGACCGACGCCAACGGCCGGCCACAGACTGTGGCCGACCCGGTGCTGCGCAAGGTGCTGGCCGGCCTCGGCCACCCTGCCGACACCGACGAGGCCGTGGCGGCCAGCCTTGAAGACCTGAACCGGGTGCGCCGCGACACGCACCTGCCGCCGCTGCTGACCGTGGACCACGGCCAGCCCCTGGACCTGGGCCGCTACTTCCCGGCCCACACCCCGTGCCAGGTGTTCCTGGAAGACGGCGCCACCCTGGACCTGCGCCTGGACGCCCACGCCGCCCTGCCCGGCCTGCTGCCGCCCGGCTATCAGGACGTGCGCATCGAAGGCCAGCAGTTCACCCTGGCCGTGGCCCCGCAGCGCTGCTACAGCGTCGGCGACGCTGTGGGCGAAGCCGCGCCGCGGGCCTGGGGCCTCAGCGTGCAGCTGTACAGCCTGCGGCGCAGCGGCGACGGCGGCTTCGGCGACACCCAGGCACTGGAAGCCTTTGCCCGCAGCGCCGGCGAACGTGGCTGCGACGCCCTGGCGATCAGCCCCATGCACGCCATGTTCAGCAGCGACGCCCACCGCTACAGCCCCTATTCGCCGTCCAGCCGGCTGTTCCTCAACTGCCTGTACGCCGCGCCCGGCGCCATTCTGGGCGAGCGCGCGCTGCGCGTGGCGCTGGATGACACCGGCCTGGCGGAAACCCTCGGCCACCTCGAGCAGCTGCCGCTGGTGGACTGGCCGGCGGCCGCCGATGCCAAGTTTGCCCTGCTGCGGTCGCTGTACAACGGTTTCAGCCACGGCGACCACCCGCTGACCGCCGACTTCGCCAGCTTCCGCCACGCTGGCGGCGAAGCCCTGGAAAACCACTGCCGGTTCGAGGCCCTGCAAGCCGACTGCGCAGCGCGCGGTGCCAGCCAGGACTGGCGCCAGTGGCCCGCCGAGTGGCACGACCCACAAAACCCCGCCATCGCCGAGTTCGCCCGCGAGCACAGCGACCAGGTCAGTTTCTACGCCTTCTGCCAATGGCTGGTGGCGCGCAGCCTGGAACGCGCGCAAAAAGCCGCCAGGGCCAGCGGCATGCGCATCGGCCTGATCGCCGACCTGGCCGTGGGTGCCGACGGCGCCGGCAGCCAGGCCTGGAGCCGCCAGGACGAACTGCTGGCCGACCTCACCGTGGGCGCGCCACCGGACATCCTCAACCGCTCCGGCCAGGGCTGGGGTATCTCCGCGTTCAGCCCCGAAGGCCTGGTGCGCAACGGCTTCCGCGCCTTCATCGAAATGCTGCGGGCCAACTTCGCCCACGCCGGCGGCCTGCGCATCGACCATGTCATGGGCCTGCAGCGCCTGTGGGTGATCCCCATGGGCTCGTTGCCCAGCGAGGGCGCGTACCTGCACTACCCCATCGACGACCTGCTGCGCCTGCTGACCCTGGAATCGCACCGCCACCAGGCCATCGTCCTCGGCGAGGACCTGGGCACCGTGCCCGACGGCCTGCGCGAAAAACTCAGCGCCCGGCACATGCTGGGCATGCGCGTGCTGCTGTTCGAACAGGCTCACCCCGGCCACTTCCACCCCGTGCTGCACTGGCCCGACAACGCCCTGGCCACCAGCACCACCCACGACCTGTCGACCCTGCATGGCTGGTGGAAGGCCCGTGACATCGACTGGAACCACAAGCTCAACCTCATCGACGAACACACCGAGCGCCACTGGCGCGAAACCCGCGAGCACGAGCGCCGCGGCCTGCGCCATGTGCTGGCGCAGGACAGCCAGAACTTCAGCGGTGAAGGCGAAGAAACCGACCAGGTCATCGACGCCTGCGTGCGCTTCCTCGGCCACACCCGCGCGCCGCTGGTGCTACTGCCGGTAGAGGACGCCCTGGGCGTGGAGGAACAGCCCAACCTGCCCGGCACCATCGACAGCCACCCCAACTGGCGCCGGCGTTTCAACGGCGACAGCCAGGCGCTGCTCGACGACGAAGACGCCGCCCGGCGCCTGGAGCTGCTGGCCTGCGCCCGCCAACAAGCCAGCGAGCGTGACCGATGAAGGCCATGACCGGCAGCATTCGCCTGCAGTTCCACAAGGACTTCACCCTGGACGACGCCGCGGCCCGGGTGCCGTATTTCAAGCAGCTGGGCATCAGCCACGTGTACGCCTCGCCCATCCTCAAGGCGCGGCCCGGCTCCATGCACGGCTACGACGTGGTCGACCCCACCCGCATCAACCCCGAGCTGGGTGGCGAGCCGGCGCTGCGGCGGCTGGTGCAGACCCTGCGCGCCCATGACATGGGCCTGGTGCTGGACATCGTCTCCAACCACATGGCCGTCGGCGGCGGCCACAACCCCTGGTGGCTGGACCTGCTGGAATGGGGCCGGCGCAGCCCCTACGCCGAGTTCTTCGACATCCAGTGGCACTCCCCCGACCCGCTGCTCGAAGGCCAGCTGCTGCTGCCGTTCCTGGGCAACGACTACGGCGCCTGCCTGCAGGCCGGCGAGATCCCGGTGCGCCTGGATGCCAGCGCGGGGCAGTTCTACATCGAGCACTACGAACACCGCTTCCCGGTGTCGCCGCCTGACTATGCCGACCTGCTCAGCCCCGCCGACGACCCGGTGCTGAGCAGCCTGGGCGGCCGCTTCGGGGCCCTGGAGCAAGACCCGCACGCCTACGACAAGGCCATCGAGCTGCGCGGCGAACTGGCGGCCCTGAGCCACAGCCACAAGGCCGCGCTGGACGCCCTGCTGCAACGCTTCGACGCCACCACCGAGGACGGCTTCAAGCGCCTGCACCGGCTGCTGGAGAAACAGCACTACCGCCTGGCCAGCTGGCGCACCGCCGCCGATGACATCAACTGGCGGCGCTTCTTCGACGTCAACGAGCTGGGCGGCCTGCGCGTGGAACGCGCGGCCGTGTTCGACGCCACCCACGCGAAAATCTTCGAACTGGTGCAGCAGGGCCTGATCGACGGCCTGCGCATCGACCACGTGGACGGCCTGGCCGACCCGCGCGGTTATTGCCGCAAGCTGCGCCGACGGGTCGACGGGCTGCTGGCGGCGCGCCCGCCGGAGGCCGCCCTGGCGCACTTCCCCATCTACGTGGAGAAGATCCTCGGCGCCGACGAGCAGCTGCACCGCGACTGGCAGGTGGACGGCACCACCGGCTACGAATTCATGAACCAGGTCTCGCGCCTGCAACACGACCCGGCCGGCGCCGAGCCCCTGGCCGAGCTGTGGAGCAGCCTCAGCGGGCGCCCGGCGGTGTTCGAGGAAGAGGCCCACGCCGCCCGCCACCTGGTGATCAATGGCACCCTGGCCGGCGACTGCGAGTCGGTGGCCCAGGCCCTGCTGCAGGTCGCCCGTGGCGACCTGATGAGCCGCGACCTGACCCTGGGCGCCATCCGCCGCGCCCTGCAGGCGCTGGTGGTGCACTACCCGGTGTACCGCACCTACATCAACGCCTGCGGGCGCCCCGCACAGGACGAGGGTTTCTTCCAGCAGGCGCTGGAAGGCGCCCGCGCCAGCCTCAGCGAGGCCGACTGGCCGGTGCTCGACTACCTGGCGCGCTGGCTCGGCGGCGAACCCTGGCGCGACCTGCCGCCGGGGCGCCCACGCAAGCTGCTGCGCCATGCCTGCGTGCGCTTCCAGCAGCTGACCTCGCCCACCGCCGCCAAGGCCGTGGAAGACACCGCGTTCTATCGCTCCGCGGTGCTGCTGTCGCGCAACGACGTGGGCTTCGACGCCGAACACTTCAGCGCCCCGCCCCAGGTCTTCCACCAGGCCTGCGAGCAGCGCCTGGCGCACTTCCCCGACAACCTGCTGGCCACCGCCACCCACGACCACAAGCGCGGCGAAGACAGCCGCGCGCGCCTGGCCGTGCTCAGCGAGCGCAGCAGCTGGTACCCCGGCCGCGTCAACCACTGGCTGGAGCTGGCCGAACCGCTGCGTGGCAGCGTCGGCGACAACCCCGCGCCCAGCCCTGGCGATGAACTGATCCTGTTCCAGGCGCTGCTCGGCAGCTGGCCGCTGGGGCTCACTGCCGATGACCGTGAAGGCCTCGAGGCCTATGCCGAACGCCTGTACCAGTGGCAGCAGAAAGCCCTGCGCGAGGCCAAGCTGGCCAGCAGCTGGAGCGCGCCCAACGAGCCCTACGAACAGGCCTGCAAGGCCTACCTGGAAACGCTCCTGCTGGACCCGCAATGCCAGCAGCTGCGCGCCTCGCTGGTGGCCGCGGTGCAGCGCATCAGCCCCACCGGCGCCTTGAACAGCCTGGTGCAGACCCTGCTGCGCATGACCGTGCCGGGCATTCCCGACCTGTACCAGGGCGCCGAATTCTGGGACCTGAGCCTGGTAGACCCGGACAACCGCCGCCCGGTGGACTACGCTGCCCGTGAGCAGGCCCTGCAGGCCAACCCCAGCCCGGCGCAGCTGGTGCAGGAGTGGGCCAACGGCCATATCAAGCAGCAACTGATTGCCCGCACCCTGCGCCGCCGCGCCGAACACGTCGAGCTGTTCGCCCGCGGCCGTTACCAACCCTTGCCCGTGCAGGGCGAACAGGCCGACCGCGTGTTGGCCTTCGCCCGGATTCATGCCGGTGAACTGGCCATCGTCATCGTGCCACGCCTGGCCAGCGAGCTGCTGGGGGACACTGCCCAGCCGCTCATCGAGGCACCCAAGTGGGGAGATACCCGCGTGGTGCTACCGACTAACTACACTCTGCCTACATTTAAGGGACTTTTTTCGGACGTAGCAGTCACACCCAATAAGGAAGTGTGGCTGAACGCTGCGCTGAAGGATTTTCCGGTCAATCTCTTAGTACAAAGTGACTTGTGATCAGGAGCGTTGAAATGAGTGCTGACGACAAACGTATACGTGAATTCGCCTACCAGATATGGGAATCGGAAGGCAAACCCGAAGGGCATGAAGAGCGCCACTGGGAAATGGCCCGCAAGCTCGCCGAAGCCGAAGCCCTGGCCCCCACCAAGCCGGGCAAGGCCAAGGCCGCCACCGCCAAGCCCAAGGCTGGCAGCGCCACCGAGGCCAAGGCCAAGCCTGCTGCCGCGCCCAAGCCGGTCGCTGCAAAACCCGCTGCCGCCGCCGCGCCCAAAGCCAAGCCTGCGCCCGCGGTGAAGGCCGCCGCCGACAAGCCTGCGGCCGAGAAAAAGCCCCGGGCCGCGGCGAAAAAGCCGCCAGCCAGCTGATCCAACCAACGCTCCCGGCCCCCGGCTAGCGCCCACGCGCTGCCCGGGGTGCCCGTGTGCACCACCTCTTCAACGCCCCCGTTCACCGGGCTCTGTACCGGCACGGCCCGCTATCGCCCTGAATTCGCAGTGCAAGGACCTTCTCATGACCCGCCAAAAAGCCTTTACCCCCGCCCCAGGTACCGACCCGACCCGCATTCGCGAAGGCCTGCCCTTCCCGCTCGGCGCCACCTGGGACGGCCTGGGGGTCAACTTCGCGCTGTTCTCGGCCAACGCCACCAAGGTCGAGCTGTGCCTGTTCGACTCCAGCGGCGAGCACGAACTGGAACGCATCGAACTGCCCGAATACACCGACGAGATCTTCCACGGCTACCTGCCCGACGCCCACCCGGGGCTGACCTACGGCTACCGCGTGTACGGCCCGTACGACCCGGAAAACGGCCACCGCTTCAACCACAACAAACTGCTGATCGACCCCTACGCCAAGCAGATGGTGGGGGAGCTTAAATGGTCCGAATCACTGTTCGGCTACACCATCGGCCACCCCGACGGCGACCTCAGCTTCGACGAACGCGACAGCGCGCCCTTCGTGCCCAAGTGCCGGGTCATCGACCCCGCCTACACCTGGGGCCGCGACCAGCGCGTCAACGTGCCGTGGGACAAGACCATCTTCTACGAGACCCACACCCGCGGCATCAGCATGCGCCACCCCTCGGTGCCCGAGGACGTGCGCGGCACCTTCGCCGGCCTGATGGTGCCGGACGTGGTGGAGCACATCAAAAAGCTCGGCGTGACCTCCATCGAGCTGCTGCCCATCCACGGCTTCGTCAACGACCAGCACCTGCTGCAGAAGGGCCTGAACAACTACTGGGGCTACAACACCATCACCTTCTTCGCCCCGCACCCGCGCTACCTGGCCAATGGCAAGATCGCCGAGTTCAAGGAGATGGTCGCGCACCTGCACGACGCAGGCCTGGAGGTGATCCTCGACGTGGTCTACAACCACACCGCCGAAGGCAACGAGCAGGGCCCGACCCTGTCCATGCGCGGCATCGACAACGCCAGCTACTACCGGCTGATGCCCGACAACAAGCGCTTCTACATCAACGACTCGGGCACCGGCAACACCCTGGACCTGAGCCACCCCTGCGTGCTGCAGATGGTCACCGATTCGCTGCGCTACTGGGCCACCGAGATGCACGTGGACGGCTTCCGCTTCGACCTGGCGACCATCCTGGGCCGCTACCACGAGGGCTTCGACGAACGCCACAGCTTCCTCGTGGCCTGCCGCCAGGACCCGGTGCTGCGCCAGGTCAAGCTGATCGCCGAGCCCTGGGACTGCGGCCCCGGCGGCTACCAGGTGGGCGGCTTCGCCCCCGGCTGGGCGGAATGGAACGACCGCTTCCGCGACACCGCCCGCGCCTTCTGGAAAGGCGACGACGGCCAGCTGGCCGATTTCGCCGGGCGCCTGACCGGCTCCGGCGAGCTGTTCAACCAGCGCGGCCGCCGCCCCTACACCTCGGTGAACTTCATCACCGCCCACGACGGCTTCACTCTGCGCGACCTGGTGTCGTACAACGACAAGCACAACGAGGACAACGACGAGAACAACCAGGACGGCAGCAACAACAACCTGTCCTGGAACCACGGCGTCGAAGGCCCCACCGACGACCGCGAGATCGTCGAGTTGCGCCTGCGGCAGATGCGCAACTTCTTCGCCACGCTGCTGTTCTCCCAGGGCACGCCGATGATCGTCGCCGGCGACGAGTTCGCCCGCACCCAGAACGGCAACAACAACGCCTACTGCCAGGACAGCGAGATCGGCTGGGTGAACTGGGACCTGGACGAGGACGGCAAGGGCCTGCTGCGCTTCGTGCGCCGGCTGATCCGCTTGCGCATGTCCTACCCCATCCTGCGCCGCAACCGTTTCCTGGTGGGCACCTACAACGAGGACATCGGCGTCAAGGACGTCACCTGGCTGGCCCCGGACGCCAGCGAGATGACCACCGAGCAATGGCACGACAGCCATGGCCGCTGCCTGGGCATGCTGCTCGACGGCCGCGCGCAACCCAGTGGCATCCGCAAGCCGGGGGCCGACGCCACCCTGCTGCTGATCGTCAACGCCCACCACGACGTGGTCAACTTCGTGCTGCCCGAGGTGCCGGAAGGGCAATACTGGACGTGCCTGATCGACACCAACCGCCCCGAACTGCGTGAGCGCGAGCAACTGCCGTTCGGCAGTGACTTCCTCGTCACCGGCCGCTCGCTGCTGCTGTTCGAACTGCACCGGGACGTGGAGGAATGAACCGGGTGCTGGCGGCGACGCTCAAGCGTCCGCCCGGGGGCTACCCCGACGCCAGTGCCCTGCACCACGCCCTCGCCGCCCTGGTGGCCGAGGGCCTCGACCAGCTGCCGCGCCCCGGCACGGGTCGCACCCTGGAGCGCTGGCGCTGCCTGGCCTGGGTGGCCGGGCAGGACCTGGGGCTGTGCAAGCTGTACGAAGGGCACACCGACGCCCTGGCGATCATTGCCGAGCTGGCGGCGCTGCAACCGGCGCCCAACACCACCTGGGGCATGTGGGCGGCGGAACCGCCGAGCGCGCGCCTGAGCGTGCGGCATCATCAGGGGCGCTATTGGCTGGACGGGCGCAAGGCCTGGTGCTCGGGCGCCAGCCAGCTCAGCCATGCGCTGCTCACGGCCTGGGACGAAGGCGGTGAACAGCAACTGGTGGCGGTGGCCCTCAGGCAACCGGGGGTCACCGTCACCGACCTGGGCTGGGACGCCGTGGGCATGGCCGCCACGGGTAGCGTCGAGGTGCTGTTCGAGCAGGCCGAGGGCACCCCGGTGGGCGCGCCCGGCCAATACATCGCCCGGCCGGGCTTCTGGCAGGGCGGCATCGGCATTGCCGCCTGCTGGTACGGCGCCGCGCAGCAACTGGCCCAGCGCCTGCACGGCCACTGCCTGCAACGCGATGACCCGCATGCCTTGGCGCACCTGGGTGCGGTGGACACGGCCCTGGCGGCCATGCGCGCGGTGCTGCAGCAGGCTGCCAGCACCATTGACACCGCTCCCACCGACGATTGCCAATGGCTGGCACGCCGCGCGCGCGCCGTCATCGAACACGGCTGCGAACAGGTGCTGGGCCATGTCGGCCGCGCCCTGGGCGCCAGCCCCTATTGCAAGGACGGCCACTTCGCCCGGCTGGCCGCCGACCTGCCGGTGTTCCTGCGCCAGAGCCACGCCGAACGTGACCTGGCGGCCCTGGGCGAACTGACCCGCCACGCCCTGTCCAGCGAGTGGAACCTATGAACGCCAATCCCATTGTCGGCCACGGCACGCCGCTGGCCGCCTGGCAGGCCTGCCCGCTGCTGGCACAACTGCCGCGCATCGAAGTGGACCGCCTGGTGCCGACCGGCGCGCGGGCCGTCATCGTCGCGCCGCACCCCGACGACGAAGTGCTGGGCAGCGGCGGCCTGCTGCAGCACCTGATCACCCTGGGCCGGCCGGTGCTGCTGGTCGCCGTCACCGACGGCACCGCCAGCCACCCCGGCTCGCAGCGCTGGCCGGTGGCCCGGCTGGGCACCGAGCGCCCGCTGGAAAGCGCCGAGGCCCTGCGCCGCCTGGGCGCCGACACTGAACAATTGAGCTGGCTGCGGGTGGGCCTGGACGACAGTCAGGTCCCCGCCGCCCGCACTCAGCTGCAGGCCTTCCTGCAAGCGCACCTGCAACCCGACGACGTGGTGTTCGCCACCTGGCGCCACGACGGCCACTGCGACCACGAGGCCGTGGGCGAGGCCAGCCGCGCCGCCGCCGAGGCCGTGGGCGCCTGCTGCCACGAAGTGCCGATCTGGACCTGGCACTGGGCCCGCCCCCAGGACCCGCGAGTGCCCTGGCAACGGGCACGCAAGATCGCCCTGAGCCCGGCCATGGTCGCGCGCAAGCGCCACGCCGCCCAGGCGTTCACCAGCCAGCTGGAAGGCGACGCCGCCATCGGCCTGGCGCCGGTGCTGCCGCCCGACGTGCTGGAGCGCCTGCTGCAGCCCTTTGAAGTGGTGTTCCTGTGAGCGTCGACGACAGCGTCTTCGACCAGCTGTTCGCCGGCAACGACGACCCCTGGGCCATGCACCAGCGCTGGTACGAACAACGCAAGCGCGCCCTGCTGGCCGCCTGCCTGCCACGCGCCCGCTACGCCAGCGTGTTCGAACCCGGCTGCGCCAACGGCGCCACCAGCGCGATGCTGGCCGCCCGCTGCGACCGCCTGCTGTGCTGCGACACCGCCGCCCGCGCCGTGGCCCTCACCCGCCAGCAACTGGCCGACGCCCCCCACGCCCGCGTCGAACAATGGCGCCTGCCCGCCCAATGGCCCGCCCAGCGCTTCGACCTGATCGTGCTCAACGAGCTGTGCTACTACCTCGACCCGGCAGACCTTGCCCAGCTGATCCGCGCCTGCCGCCACAGCCTCACCGCCGACGGCCAGCTGCTGGCCTGCCACTGGCGCGCCGCCATTGATGGCTGCAGCCTGGACGGCGACGGCGTGCACCGGCAGTTGGACGAGGGCTTGGGCATGACCGCGCTGCTGGAACACCGCGAAAAGGATTTCGTGCTGCAACTGTGGAGCCGCGACCCGATGTCGGTGGCCGAGCACCAAGGCCTGCGATAACCCCGCAGGCCGCGTCCGCAGCCGCCGCATCACCCAGACACACCGCGGCGCCGCCCGGACGCAGCCTGCGGCAGCTGCTACGCGAATGCGGATACCCCATAGACCGCGTCGCCTGCATCGCGGCCAAGGCCGGCTCCTACCACGAATAGTGTAGGAGCCGACTTTAGTCGCGATGCAGACGACGCCATTTCAAGACAGTTGCTGCTACGCGCGTAAAACAACGCGCCCCCGCAGCAGCGGCCGCAGGCCGCGTCCGCAGGCGCCGCGCTCGCCCAGACACACCGCGGCGGCGCCCGGACGCAGCCTTCGGCAGCTGCTACGCGGGTAAAACAACGCGTCCGCAGGCGCCGCGGTGGCGCAAGGGGAACCGAGCAGGAACGCCATCGGTCCCAACCAATAAGCCCCACCGATCCAAGGAGTGACCGTGACCGCCGACCCCACCGGCCAGGCCCGCCGCAACCGCCCCCCCGAGCAGCCGCTGGCGGTGCACCGGATGCGTATCCTGACCGTCAACACCCACAAGGGCTTCACCGCCTTCAACCGCCGTTTCATCCTGCCCGAGCTGCGCGAAGCGGTGCGCAGCACCGGCGCCGACCTGGTGTTCCTGCAGGAGGTGCTGGGCGAGCACGACGGCCACGCCGAGCGCCACCACAACTGGCCGCAGACCTCGCAATACGAGTTCCTCGCCGACAGCATGTGGAGCGACTACGCCTACGGCCGCAACGCGGTGTACCCCGACGGCCACCACGGCAACGCGCTGCTGTCGAAATACCCGATTCTGCGCTACCGCAACCTCGACGTGTCGATCACCGGCCCCGAGCGCCGTGGCCTGCTGCACTGCGTGTTGCAGGTACCGGGGCATGACGAGGTGCATGCGATCTGCGTGCACCTGTCGCTGCTGGAGAGCCATCGCCAGCAGCAGCTGGGGCTGTTGCGCCAGCTGCTCGACTCGCTACCCGAGGACGCGCCGGTGATCATCGCCGGCGACTACAACGACTGGAAGCTGCGCGGCAACGCTACCCTCACCCGCGCCCAGGACCTGCACGAGGCGTTCGAGCAGCACCATGGCAGCCTGGCGCGCACCTACCCGGCGCGCTTCCCGCTGCTGCGCCTGGACCGGGTGTACCTGCGCAACGCCACCAGCCATGAGCCGGTAATCCTGGGCAACAAGCCCTGGACGCATCTGTCCGATCATCTGCCATTGACGGTGGAAGTGCATCTGTAGGGATTGTTTTGGAATAGCGCGGCGCGCGCATAGATATTCAGCTGCTTAGCAATTTCAATAGCGGCTGTTTTTCAAACACTTGCCAGTGCTAATTAGCTGGCTAAGGAAAAACCCCGCTTTCTTGACGCTGGCCCCCTCCTCTCCTTAGCTACAGGTAACACAACACAACAAAAAAACACCGCCCCAAGCCTCTGTTCCGCGCCTTTCAGCGCGCCCAGCAGAGCCTGGGGCGCTGGCTTCGGCTGCCCTGCCCTTGATGCGACGCACACGGCGACTCCCCTGCCAGACCCACGACACTGGAGCCACGCCATGCACACCTTCCAACAGCGTTTCTTCTTCGCCGCCTGCGCCTCCCTGCTGCTGGCCGCCCCCGCCCGTGCGGTAGCGGCGGAGCCCGCAGAAGACCCGCTCGGGCCGCTGGACCTGAGCAACCGCACCTTCACCAGCACCGGCGTGTCGAACCCGGCCAGCAACGCCGGCCAGTACACCGTGTTCGCCAAGGGCATGGGCGTGGCCTGGAGCGTCAGCTCCCAGGTGCAGGACAGCGGCCGCCCGGACAACGCCCGCGCCATGGCCGTGGCCCTGGGCGGCACCGTGGCGTTCGTGCTGGGGGAAAACTGGTCGTTCGAGCCCCAGGCGCAGTTGATCAACCAGCAACTGGTGCCAGGGGCCGCCGGGCAAGGGCCGCGGCTGCTGAGCGACGACAGCGAGCCAAGTTGGAGCGGCCGGGTAGGCGCGCGGCTGGCCGGCCACTACCAACTGGGCAGCACCAGCGTCGAGCCGTTCGTGCGCACCAGCCTGACCTACACCTTCAGCAACGACAGCCCGGTGGCCCTGGCGCCGGTGGACAAGATCACCAGCAGCCGCAACTCGTCCACCGTGGAAGTGGGCCTGGGGCTGGTGGCGCGGATGACGCCCACGGTGAGTTTCTTCGTGACGGCCGACTACAGCAGCCCCAGCGACCAGAATGACCTGAACGGGTTGATTGGTGACCTGGGGGTGAAGGTGCGCTGGTGACGCGGGAGATGCCGCGTTGTGCCCATCGCGACCAAGGTCGGCTCCTACCACGATTGGCGTAGGAGCCGGCCTTGGCCGCGATGGGGTCGACGCTATGACACCTGCGGACGCAGGATCAGCACCGCCAGTGGCGGCAAATTCAGCGACAGCGACAGCGGCTGCCCATGGCTGTGCACCGGCTCGGTGGCCACCGCGCCGCCGTTGCCGACGTTGGAACCGGCGTAGATCTCGGCGTCGCTGTTGAGCACCTCTTCCCAGCGCTCGGCAAACGGCACGCCGATGCGGTAGCCCTCGCGCGGCACCGGGGTGAAGTTGGCCACCACCAGCAGTGGCTCGCCCGACTTGCTCCAGCGCAACCAGGCAAACACACTGTTGGCCGCGTCGTCGCCAATCAGCCACTGGAAGCCCTGGGGCACGCAGTCCTGCTCGTGCAGCGCCGGGTACTCGCGGTACAGCCGGTTAAGGTCGCCCACCAGTTTCTGCACCCCCAGGTGCTCGGTGTACTTGAGCAAGTACCAGTCCAGCTCGGTGTCGTGGTTCCACTCGCGCCACTGGCCGAACTCACAGCCCATGAACAGCAGTTTCTTGCCCGGGTGCGCCCACATGAACGTCAGGTAGGCGCGCAGGTTGGCGAATTTCTGCCAGCGGTCGCCGGGCATCTTGTCGATCAGCGAGTGCTTGCCGTGCACCACCTCGTCGTGGGAAATGGGCAGGATGAAATGCTCGGAATAGGCGTAGATCAGCCCGAAGCTCATTTCATTGTGGTGATGGGTACGGTGGATCGGGTCATTCTGGATGTAGTGCAGCGTGTCGTGCATCCAGCCCATGTTCCACTTGTAGGCAAAGCCCAAACCGCCCTGCTGGGTCGGCTGGCTCACGCCCGGCCAGGCCGTGGACTCCTCGGCGATCACCAGGGCGCCGGGCGCCTCCAGGGCCACCACGTCGTTGAGGTGGCGCAGGAAGTCGATGGCTTCCAGGTTCTCGCGGCCGCCGTAGCGGTTGGGAATCCACTCCCCGGCTTTGCGCGAATAGTCGCGGTACAGCATCGAGGCCACCGCGTCCACGCGCAGGCCGTCGACGTGGAAATGCTTGAGCCAGTGCAGCGCCGAGGCCAGCATGAAGCCGTGCACCTCGGTGCGGCCCAGGTTGTAGATCAGCGTGTCCCAGTCCTGGTGGAAGCCCTCCAGGGGGTTGTCGTATTCGTACAGTGCGGTGCCGTCGAAGCGCGCCAGGCCGTGGGTGTCGGTAGGGAAATGCGCCGGCACCCAGTCGAGGATCACGCCGATGCCGCCCTTGTGGCAGGCGTCGATGAAAGCTGCGAAGTCTTCCGGCGAGCCGTAGCGTGACGACGGCGCGAACTGCGACAGCGGCTGGTAGCCCCAGGAGCCGCCGAACGGGTGCTCCATGATCGGCATCAGCTCGATGTGGGTGAAGCCCAGCTGCTGCACGTAAGGCACCAGGCGCTCGGCCAGCTCGTGCCAGTTGTAGGCACGGATGGCGCCCTCTTCGTTGACCTCGCACTGCCAGGAACCGGCGTGCAGCTCGTAGATCGACAGCGGCTTGTTGACCCCGTGGTGCTCGCCGCGGCGCTGCATCCAGTCGTCATCGCCCCAGTGGTAGCTGAGCGGGCGCGCCACCTTGGAGGCGGTGGACGGCGGCAGCTCGGTGGCCAGCGCCAGCGGGTCGGCCTTGAGCGGCAGCACGCCGTCGTGGCCGAGCACCTCGTACTTGTAGGTCTCGCCCGGCTGCAGGCGCGGCACGAAAATCTCCCACACCCCGGACGGATGACGCAGGCGCATGGGGTGGCGGCGGCCGTCCCAGACGTTGAAGTCACCCACCACCGACACGCGCCGGGCGTTCGGCGCCCACACCGAAAAACGTACGCCGTCGACGCCGTCCACGGTGACGCACTGGGCCCCCAGCGCACTGCTCAGATCACGGTGGTTGCCCTCGGCAAACAGGTACAGGTCCATCTCGCCCAACAGCTCGCCAAAGCTGTAGGGGTCCTCGGCGACCTGTTCACCGCCGGCCCATTGCACCTTCAGCAGGTACGGGCGCTGGTCGTGGAAATGGCCGACGAAGAACCCGGGCACCTCGCCCTGTTCCAGCGCGCCACGTTCCTGCTGACTGTCCTTGTCGAGCACTTGCACGCTAAGGGCATTAGGCAGGTAGGCACGGATATATTGCCCGCCCGCACCGTCCGGGTGCGGGCCCAGTACCGCGAACGGGTCGCGGTGGTCGGCACGGATCAGCGCCTCGATGTCCGCCTTGTGCGGAAAAGCCCCGACCTTGCCCTGTTCCTTGTGCGCGTTCATTGACTACTCTCCCCTGGTGCTCAGTAACCCGAATAGCCCATGCAAAGGCACGGCCAGCCAACTCGGGCGATTCTCGGCTTCGTATGCGATTTCGTAGCAGGCCTTCTCCAGGCTGAACAGCTCCAGCGCGGCGCGTTCGCCGTCGCTGTGCTGCCAGGCATGGGCAAGGCTGGCGGTAGCCAACCCGTAGGCCTCGATAAAGGCGTGACGGGCTTCATGCAAATAACGCTTGGCGACGCGCTGGCGGGCCTGTTCGGCTTCCACCGAGTCGTCCACTTCCTCGGCACCGCGCATGGCCATGGCGGCAGCGTAGTCGAAGGAGCGCAGCACGCCACTGACGTCCTTGTAGGGGCTGTATTTGCCCCGGCGCTCTTCCAGCGGCCGCGCCGGTTCACCCTCGAAGTCGATCAGGTAGGCGTCGCCCTGCACTACCAGCACCTGGCCCAGGTGCAGGTCGCCATGCACGCGCATGATGAGGCCGCCCACGGCTTGCTGGCTGAGGTGCTCGATGTGCGCCAGCAGCGACTCACGCTGTTTGAGCAGGTCGTCCACCAGGCCGCGGTCGTCTTCCACCAATTCGTCGTAATGCTGCTCCAGCAGCTGCAACGCGCGCTTCAACTGGCCGCCGACGCTGGCTTTCCAGGCCTGGCCGTCGGCCTTGCGGCTGGGGCTGGCCTTGAAGTCGAGGTTGTCGGTGGGCGCCGCCAGCACCTGGTGCATCTCGCCCAGGCGCTGGCCCAGCAGGCCGGCAAAGTCGGCCAGCTCGCCCAGGGCGTTGTAGTGCTGTTCCTGGTCGGAGCGGGCCATGGCCATGTCGTCGCGCACCGCGCGTTCCAGGTTGTTCTGGGTCCAGGCCCAGGCGTCGCCCTGGTTGTTCAGGTAGCCCTGGGCAATCATCAGCAGGTGCGGCAGGCCTTCCGGGTCCACGCGGCTGACCGAGCCCAGCAACGGCGAGATGTTGGCGAAGCCGGCGGCCGTCAGGTAGGCGCCCATCTCCAGTTCCGGGTGGATGCCGCCGCTGACCTTGCGGATCATCTTCAGCACCATGCTGCCGCCCACCACCACCGAGCTATTGGACTGCTCGGCGGACAGGTAGCGAATCTCCGGCTCGTCCGCCAGGTTCAGGCGCGCCAGCTCCGGCGTGGGCACGAAGCGAATCTCGCCCTCGTCGCAGGTGAGCACGGTGTTGGCCTTGAGGCCCTGCACCACCGCGCGAATGAAACTTTCCAGCACGAAGGCGTCGGTGATCAGCCCCACCTGGCGGTTGCGCCGCACCCGCGACAGCGCCAGCTGGTGCGGCAACGCGCTGCTGGGCTGGTCTTCGCCCAGCAGGCCGAAGGGGAACTGGTAACGGCTGACGGTGCCGACGCTGCGCACTTCAATCTCGCTGAGCAATACCGGGGCGGAAGGCGTGCCGAAGCGCACGCCGTAAGCGATGCGGACCTGTTCGATGGCGCTGTCCTTGCCGGCGAACCAGCGGCGTTTAGGCAGGTATTGGGGCAGCGCGCTGGTTTCCAGGCTGCTGCGCGACGGTTCTTCCAGGAGCTCTTCCATACGTTTCTTCAACACCAGGGTGAGGAAATCGGGCAACGGCTGCGCCGGTTCCACATGCCAGCTGGGCATCTGCGCGGCGGACGCCAGCAAGAACCAGTAGAAACCATAGGGCGGCAACGTCAGCAGAAAGTTCAGTTGGCCGATGGGCGGGAAGGCGCTGCCGCCGAGCATTTCCACCGGCACCATGCCGGCGTATTGGGACAGGTCCAGCTCGGCCGCCTGGGCGGCGCGCGAGACGTTGGCCACGCACAGGATCAGCTCGGTCTTGCCGTCGGGCCCGGTGTATTCGCGGATATAGGCCAGGATGCGGCGGTTGCTGGGCGACAGCATTTTCAACGTGCCGCGGCCAAAGGCCTTCTGCTGCTTGCGCACGGCCAGCAGGCGGCGGTGCCAGTTGAGCAGCGAATGAGGGTCGTTGGACTGGGTCTCGACGTTCACCGACTGGTAGCCGTACAGCGGGTCCATGATCGGCGGCAGCACCAGGCTGGCCGGGTCGGCGCGCGAGAAGCCGCCGTTGCGGTCGATGGACCACTGCATGGGCGTGCGCACGCCGTCGCGGTCGCCCAGGTAGATGTTGTCGCCCATGCCGATCTCGTCGCCGTAATACAGCGTCGGCGTGCCGGGCATGGACAGCAGCAGGCTGTTGAGCAGTTCGATGCGCCGCCGATCACGCTCCAGCAACGGTGCCAGGCGCCGGCGGATGCCCAGGTTGATGCGCGCGCGGCGGTCGGCGGCGTAGTAGTTCCACAGGTAGTCGCGCTCGCGGTCGGTGACCATTTCCAGGGTCAGCTCATCGTGGTTGCGCAGGAAGATCGCCCACTGGCAGTTGCGCGGAATTTCCGGGGTCTGGCGCAGGATGTCGGTGATGGGGAAACGGTCTTCCTGGGCCACGGCCATATACATGCGCGGCATCAGCGGGAAGTGGAAGGCCATGTGGCATTCATCGCCGTCGTCGCCCTTGACGTCGCCGAAGTACAGCTGGGTGTCCTCGGGCCACTGGTTGGCCTCGGCCAGCAGCATGCGGTCGGGGTAATTGGCGTCGATCTCGGCGCGGATCTGCTTGAGCACCTGGTGGGTCTCGGGCAGGTTCTCGTTGTTGGTGCCGTCGCGCTCGATCAGGTAAGGAATGGCATCCAGGCGCAGGCCGTCGATGCCCATGTCCAGCCAGTAGCGCATCACCCCCAGCACTGCTTTCATCACCTGCGGGTTGTCGAAGTTGAGGTCCGGCTGGTGCGAGTAGAAGCGGTGCCAGAAGTATTGGCCGGCCACCGGGTCCCAGGTCCAGTTGGACTTTTCGGTGTCGAGGAAAATGATCCGGGTGCCGTCGTACTTGTCGTCGGTGTCCGACCACACGTAGAAGTCCCGCGCCCGCGAGCCGGGCTTGGCGTGGCGGGCGCGCTGGAACCAGGGGTGCTGGTCGGAGGTATGGTTGATGACCAGCTCGGTGATCACCCGCAGCCCGCGCTCGTGGGCCTCGGCGATAAAGCGCCGGGCGTCGGCCATGGTCCCGTAGTCGGGGCTCACGGCCTTGTATTCGGCGATGTCGTAGCCATCGTCACGGCGCGGCGAGGGGTAGAACGGCAGCAGCCAGATGGTGTTCACGCCCAGCTCGGCGATGTAGTCGAGCTTCTCGATCAGGCCGGGAAAGTCGCCAATGCCGTCGTTGTTGGAGTCGAAGAACGACTTCACGTGCACCTGGTAGATCACCGCGTCCTTGTACCACAGGGGGTCGTTGATGAACGCGGCCGTGCGGGGTTTCTTCGCCATGGGTCAGGTCCTTTTCAGAGCGCCGCGCTGATGCGCCAGATGCCGAACGGCTGGTAGCCGGGGTCGATGCGCATCCATTGGGTCTTGCCGTACCAGGTCCAGCGGTGGCCGGTCATCAGGTCCTCGCCCGACGTGGCGGCGTTGTCGTCCAGGCCCAACTCCCACAGCGGCAGTTCGAAGTGCGCCTCCTGCACGTTGTAGGGGTCGAGGCTGACGGCCACCAGGATGTAGTTGCGGCGGTCGGCGGTGCGCTTGGCGAAATAGAGGATGTTGTCGTTCCAGCACTGCAGCACCTGCAGGCCCAGGTGCGTCTGCAGCGCCGGGTTCTGCCGGCGGATACGGTTGAGCTGGGCGATCTCGGCGATGATGTTGCCCGGCGCGGTGTAGTCGCGCGGGCGGATCTCGTACTTCTCCGAGTCCAGGTACTCTTCCTTGCCGGGAATGGGCGCCGACTCGCACAGCTCGAAGCCCGAATACATGCCCCACAGGCCCGAGCCCATGGTGGCCAGGGCGGCGCGGATAAGGAAGCCGGCGCGCCCGGATTCATGCAGGAAGAACGGGTTGATGTCCGGCGTGTTGACGAAGAAATTCGGCCGGTAGCAGTCGGCCCACGGCGGCTGGTTGAGCTGGGTGAAGTACTCGGTCAGCTCGGCCTTGGTGTTGCGCCAGGTGAAGTAGGTGTAGCTCTGGGAGTAACCGACCTTGCCCAGGCGCGCCATCATCGCCGGCTTGGTGAACGCCTCGGCGAGGAACATCACCTCTGGATGGTCGCGGCGCACGTCCTCGATCAGCCATTGCCAGAACGGCAGCGGCTTGGTGTGCGGGTTGTCGACGCGGAAGATTTTCACCCCCTGCTCCACCCAGCCCACCACCACGTCGCGCAGGGCCAGCCACAGGCTGGGAATGGCGTCGGCGGCGTAGAAGTCGACGTTGACGATGTCCTGGTATTTCTTCGGCGGGTTTTCCGCGTAGCGAATGGTGCCGTCCGGGCGCCAGCTGAACCAGCCCGGGTGTTCCACCAGCCAGGGGTGGTCCTGGGAGCACTGGATGGCGAAGTCCAGGGCAATCTCCAGGCCGTGGTCGGCGGCAGCGGCCACTAACCGGCGGAAGTCCTCGCGGCTGCCCAGCTGCGGGTGAATGGCGTCGTGGCCGCCGTCGGCGCTGCCGATCGCGTACGGGCTGCCGGGGTCGTCCGGGCCGGCCTCCAGGGAGTTGTTGCGGCCCTTGCGGTGCTTGCGGCCGATGGGGTGGATGGGCGGGAAATACAGCACGTCGAAGCCCATGTCGCGGATCATCGGCAGGCGTTCGTGGACGTCGTTGAAGGTGCCGTGGCGGGCCGGGTCATCGGTGATCGAGCGCGGGAACAGCTCGTACCAACTGGCGAACTGGGCGCGCTCGCGCTCCACTTCCACCGGGAACAGCTGGCTCTTGCTGAGGTAGGCCTGGGGGTCGGCCAGGCTCATCAGCGCGGCGGTGTCCTTCTGCAGCAGCAGCGCCACCTGGCCGTCCGGGTCCAGGCCCTGGAACTGATCGTGCAGGTGCAGCAGTTGGCGGCGCAAGCCCTCTTCGCTTTTCTCGGCGCTGTGCACCAGGTGCAGGCGGCCTTCTTCAAGCTCCAGGCCGATGGGCACGCCGGCGGCGTATTTCTTTTCCAGCTCGTAGCGGTAGCTGGCGAAGTGATCGATCCAGGCCTCGATGCTGAACACATGGCGGCCCACCTGGCCGACGCTGAAGTGGCCCTGCCAGCTGTCGTTGCCCAGGTCCTTCATGCCCACGCTGTGCCAGCTGTCCGAGCCCAGGGCGCGCCAGCGCAGCACCACGGCCAGCTTGTCGTGGCCGTCGGCGTAGACCTTGCTGTTCACCGTCAGGGTCTGGCCGGTGACGGCCTTCACCGCAAACTGGCCGCCGTCGATGGCGGGCGTGGTGTTTTCGATCACGATTCGTGGCAACAGCAGGGCCTGGGACAGGCTCAGCGCCTGTTCATTGCTCTGCTCGGCCGCCTGGCCGGTTTCGAAGGGTTGATCCGCGGTCATCGAGCATCTCCTCCACGCCCCAAGGACGCTCATCCATTACCGTTAACGCCGGCACAGGGGTGCCAACGCCTGACTTAAGTTCCGAGCCATGGGGGTGCTGAAAGTTCAGCAGCAGTGATGCCCGGGAGTCATCGGCGGCTGCCTGCTGTCCAGATCCCTGAGTACCCCGAAAACTGCGAGGAACCCCATGAATATCCCTATCCCCGCCGAAACGCCGGACCCCAACATCGACGACCCGACCCTGCCGCCGCCCGACCCCAACGTGGACCCGGACGAGCTGCCGGTGAAACCCACCGTGCCGCCTACCGTGGGCGATCCACCCAGCCAGGAGCCGCCGGCGCAGCTGTGAACGGACATGAACGGATTTTTTCGCGATAGCGACTAGAGAGCATAGATGCGCCGGGAATAAGCGTGACTCTAGGGTCATGAAATTTTTCCCGACAACGCGCTCCCCCGCAGGCTGCGTCCTGTGGGAGCTGGCTTGCCAGCGAGCTGTTGGGGCCATAAAAGCTCGCTGGCAAGCCAGCTCCCACAAGACATTCCTGCTACGGGTCGCGGGGTGACGGGTCCTTGGCTTCGTAGCGCCCCACCACGATCGGCATGACTGCCAGCACGCCCAGCGCCAGCAGCGTGCTGAGCAACGCCGTGGCCTCGCGCCCCATGCCGGCGGCGACGCCGATGGCGGCAGTCATCCACAGGCCCGCCGCGGTGGTCAGGCCCTTCACGTGATGGGCATCCTCGGCATGGCCCTTGAGAATCGTCCCCGCGCCCAGAAAGCCGATGCCCGCCACCAGCCCCTGCACCACCCGGCTGATGGCCGCGGGGTCGGCACCGGCCATTTGCGGCACCAGGATGAACAGCGCGGCGCCCAGGGAGACCAGCATGTGCGTGCGCACCCCGGCCGCCTTGCCCTTGTGCTCGCGTTCAAAACCGAGAATGCCGCCCAGCACCCCGGCCATCAGCAGGCGCACGGCGACGCGGGTCAGTTGCGAAGCGTCGGTGATGTCGGCGAATTCGGCGACCAGGGTGTTCCAGGCTTCATGCCACCAGGCGTTCATTGCAAGGGCCTTCACGGGGGAACTTGAGCTATTGACCCTCCCCCCGCCCGGGAAGTGCCCGCAGCAGCGGCCATAGGCCGCGTCACAGGCGCCGCAACCATGCCTGGCACACCGCGTTCAGCGCCGGACGCGGCCTGCGGCCGCTGCTACGGGCGGCACTTCGTGCAGCAGCGGCCCGAAGGCCGCGTCACAGCCGCCGCCGCAACGCCTGGGGCACCGCGTTCAGCACCTGACGCGGCCTGCGGCCGCTGCTACGAAGGATGCGGCAGCTCCAGCAGAGACTTTTCCTACAGCGTTACAGGAAACGGCTGCTATCGCGGCAGCGGCTGCGGTTTCTACCCTGCGCCGTTCATTGCACAGGACGGGAAGCCTGCCCATGAGGCCATTGATCGAGCCGCACAAACGCCAGCACTGCGACTGCCTGGACGTAGCCCAGGCCGCGCGCCTGCTGGCCAGCCAGGCCTGCCTGCTGAGTGCCCGACACGTGAGGGACACCACCCTGCGACGCGGGTTTGACCGCGAGATGGCCGATCACGTCGACGATATCGTTCGGCAGGTGAAGGCCGCAACAATCTCACCTGCGCAAGGCTTGCAGGTGCTGGAAGAAGAACAGCGCGATTTGCTGGCGCAGTCGAAGGTTATTGCGTTGAAAGGAGTGGGTGCGCTGGCGGGGGCGTTTCAGGTCGGGGCAGGCGTTGGAATCTGTTATGGCTCTGCTGGTTGGTTGTGTCCTACTTTTGGAATTCCCCTGATGCTACACGGAGCGAACAATGTGTACGAAAATGGGAGAGACCTGCTGCAAGGGCAATCGAGCACACAAGGTCCTGTGCGCAAGGTTTATCAACATGCCGCACGGTTCATGGGCGCCGGCGAGCTTGAAGGAAATATGGCATACGGGGCAGTGGATGTGGGAATGTCGATTTATGGAGTAGCCCGACTTGTCCGAAGGCCTGAGGCCTGGCGTCTGTTCAGGTATGTGCGGGCTGATTACGTCAGGAGCTACCGGCAGTCAAGCGGCCTAGCGCTGGGGTTGGATGCTGCGGCAGGCACCGCCACCCTAAAGACACTGTACACCGACGCAAAGAAACATGATGAGTAGTACCGCCATAGTGGCAGCGCTTTACGCCCTCACTTCGCTCGGTGTAATCCTTCTTTTTCGGCTTGCTGCTGAAAAGATTTCCGGCTCTGAAAAATTGAAGCATTGGGTGTGGCCCCATGTGGCGCTCTCGGTGCTTTGGTGCGCATCCCAGTTGAGCGTATCGGACAATGGCAGCTTTCTCTTTTCTCTCAGCCCCGTTGTTGCCCTGGAAAATAATGACTTGGTTAAATGGGTAGCGTTTATCAGCATTTTTTTCCAGGCCGCGTCGTTCCCCCGACATGAAAAGATGAACAGCTGGTTTTTTTGGAGAAAACGCTGAAGTCGCAACCAAGCGCGAACCCGTCAGTAACACCGCCCCGTAGCAGCAGCCCAAAGGCCGCGTCACAAACGCCACCGCAATGCCTGCGGCACCGCGTTCAACACCTGACGCGGCCTGCGGCCGCTGCTACGGGATCGACGGCCTAGCCGAGACGGTGGCGCATGACCGCCAGCACATCCATCCCGTCCTGGCACAACAGATACGCTGCGGTGCCGATCCGCTTCAGATCAATATCGTCGACACCTTCCACCTTCAGGGATAGCAGGCTATCGAGCAGACCGGTGCCAGCGCCGATCCTGTGCATTGCACAATCCGCAAGTGCGGTTAAAGGGGCGTCGGTGTCGATGTGAAGGACCGGAAAATCGGCGGAGCCAGCTTTTACGGCAAGAAATTGCGTCATGGTGAATTCCTAACTTGGTTGAACAAACCACCCTTTCGTCGCCAAACGAATGGGTGGCAGCTGTACGCAGGTTGGCGAACCGGTAAGTTAGAAAACCCGGCAGACCCGAAGGTCTCCCGCGCACAGCCGCCATTGAACACCGCTGCAGGTGCAGCGAAGGGCCGAACGATAGGGGCAACTGCCGTTGGGTTCAACCTGCCTTGGCAACCAAGGCTTCTCCGGCATTCGCCGTGCCTACGAATTGGAAGGCCCCGTAGCAGCGGCCCAAAGGCCGCGTCACAGGCGCCGCCGGAATGCCTGGGGCACCGCGTTCGGCCCCGGACGCGGCCTGCGGCCGCTGCTACGGGCAGCACTCCGTGTAGCAGCGGCCCAGAGGCCGCGTCACAAACGCCGCCGCCATGCCTGGGGCACCGCGTTCAGCCCGGACGCGGCCTGCGGCCGCTGCTACAGGGTTGTGCTCCAACCGCCGCCGAGGGCTTTTACCAGCTGTACGTTGGCGCTCAACTGCCGTGTCTGCAGGTCGAGCACGCCGCTTTGCGCCTGCAAGGCGGCGGTCTGGGCCTCGACCACGTCGAGGTAGCCCACGGCGCCGTCCTTGTAGCGCGACAGGGCGAGGTTTTCCGAGTCGTGGGCGGCGCTGGCGGCGTCGCGCTGGTCCTGCAGGGCGCTGCCCAGGCCGGCGATCAGGGTGAGGTTGTCTTCCACCTGTTGGAAGGCGCCGAGCACGGTGCTGCGGTAGTGGCCGGCGGCTTCGTCGGTGGCGGCGCGGGCGGCGTCGACGCCGGCCTTGCGCTTGCCGCCATCGAGCAGGGTGGCCACCAGCGAGGGGCCGATGGACCAGAACAGGTTGGGCGCCGCCAGCAGGCCGGCGTACTGGTCGCTCTGGTAGCCGATTTGCGGGCTGAGGGTGATGGTGGGGAAATAGGCGGCGCGGGCGATACCGATCTTGGCGTTGGCCTCGGCCACCCGGCGTTCGGCCGCGGCGATGTCGGGGCGGCGTTGCAGCAGCGCCGACGGCACCCCCGCGGGCACCACCGGCAGTTCGATGCGCGCGGTGTCCACCGGCACGCTGAACTGGGCCGGCTGGGCGCCGACCAGGGCGGCGATGGCGTGCTCCATCAGCGCCCGCTGGGCCTGGTTCTGCGACAGCTGCGACTTGGCCGACGACAGCTGGGTGCGCGCCCGCGCCACGTCCAGGCCGGAGACGATGCCGCCGCCATGCAGGCCTTCGGTGAGGTTCAGGGCCTTGGCGAAGGCGTCGGTGGTGGCGCGCAGCAGTTGGGTCTGCTGGTCCAGCCCGCGCAGGCGAATGTAGTCGTCGGTGAGCTGGGTCTGCAGGCTCAGCCGTGCCGACGCCAGGTCGGCAACGGCGGCCTGGGCCTCGTCGGCGCCAGCGTCGACCGAGTTGCGCACCCGCCCCCACAGGTCGACCTCGTAGTCCAGCTCCACGCCCACGGTCACCGAGTTGTAGTCGCTGGGCCCACCGGTGGCGCGCAGTGGGCGGGTGTCGGATTGGCGGATACGCTGGGGATTGGCAAAGCCCTTGAGCGTGGGGAACAGGTCGGAGCGCACCTGGGCCAGGAACGCCTGGGCCTGGGCGTAGTGGGCGACGGCGGCGCTGAGGTCGGGGTTGTTGGCGGCCAGTTGCTGCTGCAGGGCGTTCAGGCGGCTGTCGTGGTAAATCGTCCACCAGCCGTCGCGGTTCATCTGGTCGGCCGGTTGCGCCGGCGCCCAGGGCCCGACGTTGCGGTACTGCGCCGCGGTGTCGATGGGTGGCACTTTATAAGGCGGCGCCAGCGAACAGGCACAGGGCAACACGGCCAGGCACAGGGCCGCAAGGCGCTTAACCATGGTTGCTGCCCTGCTGGGGCGGCGGGCTGATCTTCACCGCGTCGTTGTCGGCCAGGCCATCGGGCGGGGTGTCGATGACCCGGTCATTCGGCGTCAGGCCCGAGCCGATCTCCACCGTGTCGCCGAAATCGCGGGCGATGGTCACGGTCTTGAATTTGACGTGGTCGTTGCCGTCCAGGGTCGCCACGCGCAGCCCCTGGTCATCAAACAGCAGCGCGCTGGCCGGCAGGCGCAGGGTGTCGGCCTGGGTCGGCAGGTCGAAGCGCACGTTGGCGAACGCCCCCGGCATCAGCCGCGCGGCCTTGTTGTCGACCATCAATTGCACCAGGGTGGCGCCTGAGGCCGGGTTGATGGCGTCCGCACGGGCCACCACCTTGGCCTGGAAGCTGTCCTTGGGGTATTCGGGCACGGTGAGGCTGGCGCTGGTGCCTTCGCGCACCTGCGCGGCAAAGGCCTGGGGCACCTGCACGTACACGCGCAGGCGGCTGATGTCGGACACCGCGAACAGCTCCGGCCCGGTGCCGCCGCTGCCGGCGTTGATCAACGCACCGACGTCGGTGGCGCGCGCGGTGACCACGCCATCGAAGGGCGCCACCAGCCGCTGGAAGCCCTTGGTGGCCAGCAACCGATCGACGTTGGCCTTGGCGGAGGCGACTTCGGCCTGTTTGGCCGCCAGGTCACCGACGCGTTGATCGACGTCCTGGCGCGACACCGAATCGGACGCCAGCATCACCTGCCAGCGGTGGGCGGTGGTGGCCGCCAGTTGCGCGTTGGCCTGGCTGGTGGCCAACTGGGCCCGGGCCTGCAGCAACTGCTGGTCCAGCTCCGGGGCATCGATCTCGGCCAGCAACTGCCCGGCCTTGACCTTGCCGCCAATGTCCACGGTCCAGGATTTCAGGTAGCCGCTGACCCGGGCGAAGATCGAGGCCCGCGACCAGGCTTCAAGGCGCCCCGGCAGGTTCAGCACCGGGCCCTTGTCCGGCCGGCTCGGCGCGATCAGCACCACCGTGGGCATGGCCTGGGTGTCGGTCCAGGTCTTGAGGTTGCGCGACTCGGTGGCGCGAGTGCTGACCCCGGCGACCACCACCACAATCACCAGCACCACCCCCCCGATCAGTGCCAGGCGGTCGCGCCGGGAGCTTGCCGAATGCTGCGCTGACATGTCAGGCCTCCTGGCCGCTGCGCTGGGCAACGGCCTCGCGCCCGTCACGGGCATGGACAATGCTGAAAATGGCCGGCACCAGGAACAGCGTGGCGCAGGTGGCGAAGGCCAGCCCGCCGATCACCGCCCGGCCCAGGGGTGCGTTCTGCTCACCGCCCTCGCCCAGGCTCAGGGCCATGGGCGCCATGCCGATGATCATCGACAGGGCCGTCATCAAGACCGGCCGGAACCGGGTGTAGCCGGCCTCCAGGGCGGCTTTCAGCGAGTCGCCATGTTCGTTGAGGCGCTCGCGGCAGAAGCTCACCACCAAAATCGAGTTGGCGGTGGCCACGCCCATGCACATGATGGCCCCGGTCAGCACCGGCACCGACAGCGTGGTGTGGGTGGCGAACAGCATCCACACAATACCCGCCAGGGCCGCCGGCAGGGCGGTGATGATCACGAACGGGTCGAGCCAGGACTGGAAGTTGACCACGATCAGCAGATAGATCAGCACCACCGCCCCCAGCAGGCCGAAGAACATGCCGTTGAACGCGCTGTTCATGGTTTGCACCTGGCCCTGCAGCGTAGCCTTGGAGCCCTTGGGCAGGTCTTTGCCGTGGGCATCGATGATGGCCTGGATATCCGCCGCCACCGCGCCCAGGTCGCGCCCCTGGATCGACGCGTACACCTCCACCACCGGCTGGATGTCCGACTGGGTCAGCACCGAATTGCTCTGGCTGCGCTCGAACGTCGCCAGGCCGCCCAGCAGTTGCCCGTTGGCACCCTGCCCGCTGGCGCTCAGCGGCAGGTCATGCAGCGCGCCCAGGGTGTCCAGCTTGTACTGCGGCGTCTGCAGCACGATGGGGTAGGAAATGCCGTTCGCGTTGTTCAGCCAATAGGTGGGCGCCACCTGGCTGGAACCGGCCAGGTTCACCACCAGGCTATTGGTGATGTCGCGCTCGGTGATGCCCACCAGTTGCGCGCGGGTACGGTCGACGTTGATCTTGAAGCTGGGCAATTGCCGAGACTGCTGCAGCCGCGCGTCCACCACCCCCGGCACCCGGCGAATCTCGCGCAGCACGCTGTTGGCGTAGGCGAAGTTGCCGGCCAGGTTGGCCCCCGACACCTGCAGGTCGATGGGCGCGGCCGAACCGAAGTTGAGGATCTGCCCGACGATGTCCGAGGGCGGGAACGAGAACACCACGCCGGGGAACGCCTGGGGCAGTTGCTCGCGCATCTGGCGGATATAGTCGGCCGTGGCGCGGTGGCCCTCGTTCAACGAGATCTGCACGTCACTGTCCTGGGAACCGACGGTGCCGGTGTTGTTGTACGCGGTGTTGATGCCGCTCACCGACAGCCCGATGTTGTCCACCACCGCGCCCAGCTCCTCGGCGGGCACGATGCCCCGCACGGCCTGCTCGACGCGGTAGATCACCTGTGCGGTGTCTTCAATGCGGGTGCCCACCGGCACGCGGACGTGCATCAGGATCTGCCCGGAGTCGACGCTGGGGAAGAAGTCCCGCCCCAGGAACGGCGCCAGCCCGAACGACAGCAGCACGAAGGCGAAAAACGCCAGCAGGAACAATCCACGCCGGTGCAGCACCCGTTCGAGCAGGCCATGGTAGCCCTCGCGTATCTGTTCGAAACGCGCCTCGAAGCCTTGCTGGAAGCGTACCAACGGGTTGCGCGAGGGCTGTTTGTGCACGCCTTCCTCGTGCGCTTCGTGGGGCTTGAGCAGGAAGTTGGCCATGGTCGGCACCAGGGTGCGCGACAGGATGAACGAGGCGATCATGGCGAACATCACCGCCTCGGCCATCGGCACGAACAGGAAGCGGGCGATGCCGTCGAGGAAAAACATCGGCACGAACACGATGCAGATGCACAGCAGCGACACGAACGCCGGGGTGACGATCTGCGCCGCGCCGTCGAGGATCGCTTCGCGCACCTGCTTGCCCTGCTCCAGGTGCCAGTTGATGTTTTCAATGGTCACCGTCGCATCGTCCACCAGGATGCCCACGGCCAGGGCCAGGCCGCCCAGGGTCATGATGTTCAGGGTTTCCCCCAGCGCCGCCAGGGTGGCGATGGAAGCCAGGATGGCCAAGGGAATCGACACGGCGATGATCACCGTCGAGCGCCAGCTGCCCAGGAACAGCAAAATCATCAGGCTGGTCAGCGCTGCGGCAATCACCGCCTCGCGGGCCACGCTGCTGATGGCGGCGCGGACGAACAGCGACTGGTCGCCGATGAAATCGATCTTGAGGTTGTCGGGCAAGGCCGCCTTGGATTCGGCCAGTTTGTCCTTGATGCCGGCGATCACCCCCAGGGTGGACGCCGAACCGGTCTTGAGCACGGTGATCAGCACCGAGCGGCTGCCGTTGACGTGGACGATGTTGGTTTGCGGCGGCGCGCCGTCGCGCACGCTGGCCACGTCGCGCATCAGCACCGTGGTGCCGTCGGCGGCCTTGATGGGCAGGGCTTCCAGGTCGGCAATGGCCGAGGGCGCGTTGTTCAGCTGCATGACGTATTCGTAACGGCCGATTTTCTCGGTGCCCACCGGCGTGATCAGGTTCTGCCCGGCCAGGGCGTTGGCCACGTCCTGGGCCGACAGGCCGCGGGCCTGCAGGGCAGCGGAGTCGATGTCGATCTGCACCTGGCGGCTCTTGCCGCCGAACGGGTACGGCATGGCGGCGCCGGCCACCGAGGTCAGCAGCAGGCGCACGCTGTTCAGGCCCAGGTCGCCCAGGCGCTGCTCGCTCAGGCCCTGGCCCGACAGCGCCAGCTGCACGATGGGCACGGTGGAAGCGCTGTAGTTGAGGATCAGCGGCGGCGTGGTACCCGGCGGCAGCTGCCGCAGGATCACCTGGGCTACCGAGGTCAGCTGGGCGTTGGCGGTGCTGATGTTGACGTTGGGCTGGAAGTACACCTTGACGATGCCGAAGCCGTTCAGCGACTCGGCGTCGATGTGGCGCACGTCGTTCACCGTGGTGGTCAGCACCCGCTCGAACGGCGAGGTGATGCGCCCGGCCATCTGGTCGGGCGGCAGGCCGGTGTATTGCCAGATCACGGCGATGACCGGAATACGGATTTCCGGAAAAATGTCCGTAGGCGTCCGCCACGCCGCCAGGGGGCCGACGATGAGGATGAAAATGGCCAACACCACGAAGGTATAGGGCCGGTTCAGCGCGACACGCACAATTCCAAGCATCGGGTTTGTTCCGTACGCAGGACAGGACGCCACCACCAGGCACACGCCGGATCAGTGTAGGCCCGGCAAACGTTTGTGAGGAGTAGCCTGAAGAACCTTTAATCGGCCGACCGTTGATCAGCGCGAAGGGCCCGCGCCGCATGGCTGTTGTCCAACCCTTGAGTGCCCAACAGAACAAGGAGAGGAGCCATGCCCGTGGAAATCAATGCCCAGACCCAACGTTGCACCCTGGTCGACGCCGACAGGCGTTGCGAAGGCCTGGCGACCGACGTGCGCATCACCACCGACGACCAGTTGCGCATGTCCATCGCCGAGCTCAATGGCCATCGTGTGCCCATCACCGAGGCCGAGGCCGACGCCCTCACCGTGGCCGGCGCAGTGGACGCCCGCCACCACGTCAAGGCCAGCGTGCCCGGTTCGGTCATCTAACCCCCGTAGCAGCTGCCGCAGGCTGCGTCCCCAGTCAACTGCGGCGCCCCTGACGCGGCCTGGCGGCCGCTGCTACAGGGAGCGCGTGCCGAAGGCTGAGTCAGCGTTGGGTTTGCGAAGGCAGCACGCCAAGCAAATCGGGCAGCGCGGATTTCACCGTCTGCCAGACGATTTCGAGGTTGATGTCAAAATACCCATGAGCAATTCGGTTGCGCATGGTTCTCATGCTGCGCCAAGGAACGTCTGGATGTGCCGCAGCAAACTCAGGATATTTATCCATGACTTTGGTCGATGCTTCGCCAAGAATGACGAGGCTCATGATTACCGCCTGTTGCGTGCGCTTATCCTCGAGAAACTCTTCGATCTGAAGCCCTTCGACAAAGACAAGGGCATCCTGGGCAGCCTCGCGGATATGCGCCAGGTAGTCATCAAGCCGTTGCTCCGTCATACCGGGCGCGCCTGAGCGACGACCCGCTCCCTGAATTTGATCGGAAGATCACCCGGCGTCAGCACATCGACCGCTACCCCCAACAGGTCTTCCAATTCGGCCTGCAGCCCACCCAAGTCAAACAGTGTTGCACCAGGCAACGCGTCTACCAGCAAGTCCAGGTCACTGCCATCCTGGTCGGTACCCTGCAGTACCGAGCCAAAAACCCGAGGATTGGCGGTGCGGAAGCGCCCCACGACCTCACGGACAGCAGCTTCCTTGTTAAGAAGGGCAACGGATGGGCGCATGACAATCGGTCCTTTGGTCGGCTCGGTATTGGCAGTCTACCATCCGTAACTGCCTCACTGCGGCAACTCCAGCAACTCCATCGCCATCGGCCGCGCAAAGTAATACCCCTGCGCCTGCGACGCGCCCATCTCCTTGAGCAGCTGCAAGGTGGCCTCGTCTTCCACGCCTTCGGCCACCACTGGCAGCCCCAGCGAGTCGGCCATGCGCACGATGGCGCGGACGATGGCGCGGCTGCGTTCGCTGGCGGTCAGTTCGAGGATGAAGGATTTGTCGATCTTCAGGCCGCTGAAGCGGTACTGGTGCACGTAGCTGAGCGACGAGAAGCCGGCGCCGAAGTCGTCGAGCATCACGCTCAGGCCGTGTTCGGCCAGTTGCTGCATGGTCTGCCGGGCGCGCTCGGGCTCGGCCACCAGGCCGCCTTCGGTCAGTTCCAGGCACAGGCGGTGGGCGTCGATGCCGTGGCGCTGCAGCAGCGCCAGCACTTCGCTGGCAAACTCGGGCCGGGTGATGCTGTAGCTGGAACAGTTGACGTGCACCGGCGGCCAGTGCGCGTGCTCGGGCCGGGCGAGGATTTCGGCGATGCGGTTGAGCATGTACAGGTCCAGCCGGCCAATCAGCCGCAGGCCTTCCAGCGCCGGCAGGAACTGCCCTGGCGCGGTGATGCGGCCGTCGGCCTGGCGCCAGCGGATCAGCGCCTCCAGCGCCACCACCGCACCGCTTTCGACGCTGACGATGGGCTGGAAATACGCCAGCAGCTCGTCGTCGCGCTTGAGCGCGTTGCGCAAGGCGCCCTCGCGCTCCATCTGGTCGGTAACCTCGCGGCGCACCTGCTGGTTGAACACCGCGAAACTGTCGCGGCCGGCGTTCTTGACCCGGTACATGGCGGTGTCGGCGTCACGCAGCAGGTCCGCCGGCTCATGGTGGAACTGCCCGTCGGCGCTGACGATGCCGATGCTGCACGAGGAAAACACCCCGTGGCCGTCAATGTTGAACGGCAGGTCGAAGGCCAGCAGGATGCGCTCGGCGAGGTCCACCGCCACATCGAGGTCGGCGCTGGGCGCCAGCACCGCGAACTCGTCGCCGCCCAGGCGCGCCAGCAGGTCGTCCTGGCGCAGGCAGTTGCGCAGGCGGGTGGCGGCCTGGGTCAGCAGCAGGTCGCCGAAATGGTGACCGAGGCTGTCGTTGACCATCTTGAAGCGGTCCAGGTCGATGAACATCACCACCAGCGGCCGCTGTTGCCGGCAGAAATCCTCCCAGGCCTGCTGCAGGCGTTGCTGCAGGTGGCTGCGGTTGGGCAGCCCGGTCAGGGCGTCGTGGGCGTTTTCATGCTGCAGCTTGGCGTTGGCGTGGTCCAGTTCGCGGGTGCGGCTCTGCACCCGCGCCTCGAGCATCAGGTTGGCGGCGTGCACCGCCTCGGCGGCGCTGCGCCGCGACAACGCGGTGTCGATGTGCCGGGAGACGAAGGTCAGCAACTCCTGGTCGCGCTGGCTATAGCGGATCATCGGCGAATAGCTCTGCACCACCAGCACGCCGCGCACCTGGGTGCCCTCGAACAGCGGGATGCCCAGCCACGACTGCGAGCGGATCGGCCCGGGGTTGTGGGTGATCTCGCCGCTGGCCATCAGCTCGGTAGCGTCGTCGTAGTCGATCAGGCACGGCCGGCGCTGGCGGATCACGTACTCGGTCAGCCCACGGCGGCCACGGCGTGGCGGCGGCACGGCGGCGCTCTGTTCGTCGATGTAATAGGGGAAGGTCACCTCGCCGGTCATCACCTCGAACAGCGCGATGTAGAAATTGCGCGCGAACAGCAGGTCGCCGACGATGCTGTGCAGGCTCTGGAACAGCTCGGCCATGTCCCCCGGCTGGCTGGACAGCTCGGCAATCTGGAACAGTGCGCTGTGCAGGTGTTCGGCGCGCTCGCGCTCGACCACTTCCTGGCGCAGGGCATCGTTGAGCTCGGACAGCTCCTGGGTGCGCCGCGACACCGTCTCCTCCAGGTCGACCCGGTGCAGGATGCGGTCCAGGGCCATGGCCACGTGGCGGGCCACCACCAGGAACAACTCGCGGTCCTCGGCGCTATAAATGCGCGACACCTCGTAGACCTGCATGGCAAGCATGCCGAACACCTCGTCCGAGGCGTTCTTCAGCGGCGCGCCCATCCAGAACTCGGGGCGATGGCCCAGGGGGGCGAAGCGCCCTTCCTGCTCGGCGCGGCGCATGCCCACGGCGTCGACCATCAGCGGCTGGCCGCTGATCAGCACGTAGCCGGTCAGCGACAGGCACTCGGGGTCCAGGTATTCGTGGCTTTCGGCCTCGATGGCATCGACGTCGATGATGTCCACGTAATAAGGGTACGAGACCTTGCCGTGCTGCGGGTCGTACAGCGCCAGGTAGAAGTTCTCGGCGTCGATCAGCGTGGCCAGGTGCCGGTGCACGCCTTCGAGGAACGCCGCCCGGTCACGGGTGGAACTGGCCAGGTAGGTGATTTCGTACAGCACCCGCTGGGTGATCTGCGCCCGCGCCAGGGCCTCGCTCTGCACCCGCGTGCCCAGCTCCCGGGCGAGCTCGGCCAACTGCAGGTTGTGCGCCTCGCTGCGTGGCGCCAGCAGCCAGCCCAGGGCACGCTCGCCCTGGCCGGTGGGCCAGCGATGCAAGCCCTCGGTGCGGCAGAACGCGTCGAGGTCGTCAGCTGCCAGTGTCGCAGGCCACTGGCAGAAGGCGCCGCCCTGGGCCGCCCGGTGCATGGGCTCGCCATCCCGGTACCACACCCACGCGCAAGCCTTGGGCCAGGCGCGCGCGCCGGCCAGCACCACTTCAATCGACGCGGCCGTCTGTTCGCCCGGCGGCAGGCGTGAGTCATCGGGCAAAACGGGGAAGTTCAAGAAGGTGCTCCAACAGAACGGACAGTCGCAGAACCCCTTATCGGCAGGGCCAGACGAAGATATAGCGCGGTGCCACTACTTCAGGCAAGCTCTGTCAGACCAACCGGGCGCCAACCCTTGCGCCAGACGCACCACTGATGCCATTCGCTGCACAAACTTTTTCACTGGTGTCATAATAATGACCGGCAATCGCACAGGTTCGCATGGGCCACCGGGTTGCCGTATTGACACAGATCATGGCGGCTGATATTTGTTAACTATCCAGTTAGTTTTGGTTTCGACCCCAGCTGACGGCCAGCGTTACCTAAAATGATATTGCTCTATAATAAAAACAACGGAGACACCCATGGATCAAGTATCCACCGAGTCCCACGGCTCAAAGCAGACCAAGAAAGCGACCGCCAGCGGCTGGATTGGCTCGGCGCTCGAGTACTATGACTTCTTTATCTACGCCCAGGCTGCGGCGCTGATATTCCCGCAAATCTTCTTCCCGTCCACCGACCCCAAGATCGCTATCGTCGCCTCGCTGGCTACTTATGGCGTGGGTTACATCGCCCGTCCGATCGGTGCCGCGTTCCTGGGCCACTGGGGTGACACCCGCGGCCGCAAGAACGTGCTGCTGTTGTGCATGTTCCTGATGGGCTTCGCGACCATGGCCGTGGGCCTGCTGCCTACCTATAGCCAGGTTGGCATGCTGGCGCCGGTCCTGCTGGTGGTGCTGCGCCTGATCCAGGGCTTCGCGGTAGCCGGTGAGATCTCCGGGGCCAGTTCCATGATCATGGAGCACGCGCCCTTCGGCAGAAGGGGCTACTACGCCAGCTACACCCTGCAGGGCGTGCAGGCGGGGCAGATCTTCGCCGCGGCGATCTTCCTGCCACTGGCCTACTTCATGCCTGACGATGCGTTCAACAGCTGGGGCTGGCGGATTCCGTTCCTGCTCAGCGCCATCGTGCTGATCGCCGGCTACATCATCCGTAAAGAGGTCCACGAGACCCCGGCCTTCGTCAAGGAAGAAGCCAGCACCGAACTGCCGAAAGCCCCGATCGTCGAGGCCTTCCAGAATAACTGGCGCAACATGTGCCTGGTGACCTGCATGGCGCTGATGAACGTGATCCCGGTGGTGGCCACCATCTTCGGTGCGGCGTACGCGGTGCAGCCGGCCTACGGCATTGGCTTCTCGAAGAGCGTGTACCTGTGGATCCCGGTGATCGGCAACATCGTCGCCGTGGTGGTGATCCCGTTCGTGGGCAACTGGTCGGACAAGATCGGCCGTCGCCCGATGATCATGGGTGGCGCCCTGGGCTCGGGCCTGCTGGCCTTCGGTTACCTGTACGCGATCAGCATCCACAGCGTGCCCCTGGCCTTCACCATGTCGCTGCTGATGTGGGGTGTGGTCTACCAGGGCTACAACGCGATCTTCCCAAGCTTCTACCCGGAACTGTTCCAGACCCGCTACCGCGTGTCGGCCATGGCCATCTCGCAGAACGTGGGCACCATGATCACCGCGCTGCTGCCGGCCCTGTTCGCCGCCATCGCCCCGCCCGGCTCGGACAACATCCCGATGACAGTGGGTGCAATGGCGTTCGGCATCACCATCATCGCAGCCCTCGCGGCCTACGCGGCCAAGGAAACCTACCGGATTCCGATGGCGGACCTGGGCAAGCGTGATGCGAAGGAAGTGGACAAGAAGGATTACCTGCAGATGCGGATGCAGGCGGTGAAGTAACAGCAGCTGCAAGCTGCAAGAAAAAGCCCCGGCTTCGATGAGAACCCGGGGCTTTTTCGTATCCAACAGCTTTTGATCTGCTTTTGATCTGCTTTTGATCTGGCTTTTGATGTGCTTTTGATCTTGATCTAGCTTTTGACTTTGATCTTGGCCCCGTTAAGCGCCCGGGCCGACCGGAGGCGTTGATCAAGCGGGCCTCGGCGGAGCCGAGGGAGACG